>CACZWA010000012.1:5275-19348 GCA_902784685.1 uncultured Ruminococcus sp. | reverse complement strand
TCGGACAATTTATACGCTCGCTTAAATATTATTCGCTTTTCATCAATTTCCTTTGTTTTTTGTGCATAGCGGTTACGGTAATGAACAGTGCGATTAAGGCTAAATCGGCGGCTTCGCCGTTTCCGAGAATAAAAGCCTGCCTTGCGACAGACAGCGTGCTTTTGCCGCTGTTTTTCGGGGTTTACGAAGGGTCGATTTTCGGCAATGGGCTTGTATGCTGGATTTTATGCATTATCTGTCCTCTTATAATTCTTGCCGATTGCCTGTTTTTTGACAAAAAAGGCTCGTACCGTCCGTATGACCCGTTTTTGTGGCTTATAATCCCGACAGCTCATTTTATTTTGACATATTTTATTTTAAGACCGTACTATGGTCTTGCAACGTATTATCATGTGCCGTATAATGCTTTTGCCCTGTTCGGCGTTGGTATGGGTACGGCACTTGTTATAGGATATTTTTTGTATGTTATAAACTCGTTTATAAAACGTAAATAGGGGAGTATTGTATGATAAAACATCCGTTTCCGCCTCTTTATGATAAAAATTCAAAAGTGCTTATTTTAGGGAGTTTTCCATCTGTTAAATCGAGAGAGCAAATGTTTTTTTACGGACATCCGCAAAACCGATTTTGGCGTGTTGCCGCCGCAGTTTTCGGGTGTGAAACGCCGCTTACAATCGAGGAAAAAACCGAATTTGCACTATCGCACGGGCTTGCTATGTGGGATGTTATTGCTTCGTGTGATATAGTCGGCAGTTCCGACAGCTCAATAAAAAACGTGACCGCAAACGACCTTAGCGTTATTATAAAAAACTCCGCCGTAAACCGTATATATGTAAACGGCAAAGCGGCGGAAAAATACTACAATATATACACAAGAGATAAGCTCGGCATTGAAGCGGTTTGTCTGCCTTCAACTTCACCTGCGAATGCGGCGTGGTCTTTTGAAAAATTAGTTGAGGCGTGGTCGGTTATTGCTTGATTTTTGCTTTTTCTCACGGATTTTCCAGCTGAAAAAGCCGTAAGAGTCGTTGGCAAGAAAAGCCGCAAAGCACATAACCATAGGCAGATAAGATAAATCTTTTAAAGAGGCAAGCACCCAGAGAACAATCAAAACAATATCGTTTGCTCCGTAGGCAAGTGCATAATACGGACTTCTGAAAAAGAGCAGGGCGCAGGCGAGAAAACTTGTAAAAACAGATACGGTGCTGACTGAAAGCCTTGCCGTGCCGAGAGCTTTAAGTAAAAAAAAGAATATAAAAGTCACGAATAACGAAGCCGAAATTATTCCGATAATTTCGGTTTTTTTGAGCTTATGTATTTTAACTTCGCCTTGCCTGTAAGGGTTTTTTAGCCATGAGTAAAGAGCAAATCCTGCCGCAGGGAGAGACATACCGACATAGGTTATCATTTCGCCGTAATATTTTGTGCGGTATGAAACAAACGCATACAAAACGCCGAAAACCATGGTTAAAAGCTGTCCCCAAGCGTCGCCCCGTGCCACAAAGATTAGGGCTGTTACGCCGATGGCGGTTGACAGAAGCGTAAGAAAATCGGAACTTTTCGATAAAATACCGGGTAGCAGAACCGCAACAAGAGAAATTAACCACAAAATCCATTCATGCTTTTCGAGTTTTTTAAAAGGGTTATAGAGCATATCAGTAAGCATTTTATCACCTCAAAAAAAATAACACACATCGCATATCTTCATGGGCCTTACGATATGCGTCGTGTGCATTACAAAACGTAATACTGACTACCCGGCGGCAGTCTGTTTGATTTTTATGTTCTCTTGCGGAGGTTCCGACCGAAAGCGGAACCTCCGCAAGCATTTTTATTTTGAAAATTCGTCAAGCATTTTTTGCTTTATACTCCAAAGCTTTTCGGATAAATCCACATAGTATTTATGCGGATTTTCAAAACGCTTAACCTCGTCCCAAACGGTTTCCATCTGGGAGACGCAATGGCTTTTTATTTCCTCTATTGAAGGAAGGGTATAAACAAGCTGTCCGTTTTCAAAAATCTTTTCCATAAGAGGTTTTGCATAGAAATTTGTAACTGTTTTCTTTTTCCAGGTAAATTCCGGGTCGAAAATCGTCAGGTCTTTTGAATCGTCGATTTTTTCATCATGAAGCGTTACAATATCTGCAAGAGCCTTGTCGGTGTCTCTTGAATAAAGCCTGTAAATTTGCTTAAAGCAGGGGGTTGTAATTTTTGAAACGTTCTCGCTGAGCTTAATTTTCGGAATAATATTTCCGTTTTCATCCTCAATGGCGGTGAGCTTATATACTCCGCCGAGAACAGGCTCGGAGCGGGAGGTTATAAGCCTTTCGCCGACGCCGAAAGAGTCAATCTGCGCCCCTTGAGCAAGAAGGTCCGCAATGATATATTCGTCAAGCGAGTTTGAAACGACAATTTTGCAATCCTCAAAGCCTTCATCATCAAGGATTTTTCTCATTTTTTTGGTGAGGTATGTAACGTCTCCGCTGTCTATACGCACGCCGAGCGGTCGGTTGCCTGTCGGAAGAACTACTTCTCTGAAACATTTTATTGCATTCGGCAGACCGCTTTTAAGAACATTGTAAGTATCAATAAGAAGAACGCATTTATCGGGATAGGATTTTGCATAAGCGGCAAAAGCTTCATATTCCGAAGGGAAAAGCTGTACCCAGCTGTGAGCCATAGTGCCCGAAGCGGGAATATGATAATCTCTGTCTGAAATTGTACACGAGGTTGAATCACATCCTGCAATATATGCGGCTCTTGCGCCGAGTATTGCCGCCGCATATCCCTGCGCACGCCTTGCGCCGAACTCCATGACGGGTCGGCCTTTTGCGGCACGGACAACTCTGCTTGCTTTTGTGGCAATAAGAGTCTGATGATTCATACATATTAAAATCATTGTTTCAAGAAGCTGTGCCTGAATTACAGGACCTCTCACCGTAACAAAAGGTTCGCCTGGAAACATGGGAGTTCCCTCGGGCACTGCCCATACATCACAGCAAAATCTGAAATCTTTAAGATAGTCGAGAAAATCTTCGGCAAAAATTTTCTTTGAGCGCAGATACTCTATATCTTCGTCTGTAAAATGCAGATGGCTTAGGTATTCAATCATAGATTCCAGACCGCAGGCTATAACATAGCCGCCGCCGTCGGGAACCGTTCTGAAATACATATCGTAATAACCAACCGTATTTCGTGCGGAGCTGTTCCAAAAACCGCCCGCCATTGTAAACTCATAAAAGTCTGTAAGCATTGTAAGGCTTTTGCCGTCAATCATTTTTCATGTACCTTTCTAAAGCTATAGTTTATTCTTCTTCTCCGAGAGCGTCAAGAAGCCAGAATGAGGCTATATCCATAGCTCGTTCCATATTTTCACGCTCTGCTTTTTTTACAACACGGTCTCTGCCGATCTTTGTGTTATCAATAAGCTTAATTAAAACACCGGTAGCGACATCAATATCTCCCGATTTTTGCGTATCGGTAATTTCCATTTCAATCATATACTGTTCATCACGGTAGCCGAGGTAAACAATATTATCCTTCTTTATTAAAGGCTTGTTTTTATAAAGCGTTACGTTGTTTTCTGCCTTTTTTGCCATAAGTAAACACCTCCATATGGTAGATTATACCATAAAAAATGCAAATAGTAAAGGTAAAATTAAAAAAAATTTAAACTTTTTCAAAAAAATTTGTGAAAAACATAAAAAAATATCTTGCAAATTTGTGAAAAATGTAGTATTATATAATTATGAGATATTTTTTATACTTTTTACAGGAGGGAAACCTATGAGCAGAATTTATCAAAATGTGATTACACAGCTTAAAGAGCTGTACGGTCGTGAGATTGGAATAATTGACAACGCAGGCACGGTTACTTCAAGTGCATACGGTATTTTGGACGCAGCCACAACCGAGCATATTTTAAAAAAGTACGCCGACCCTGCCGCTTATTATTCATATAACGGTTTTACTTACAAGCCGGTAGGTAACAGAAACAAGCTTGACTTTATCGCTTTTTGCGAAGGTGTTGACGAAACTGCAAGAACCTGTTGCGGTGTGCTTGCCATTACGCTTTCAAACATTAAAATTTTCCATGATGAAAAATACGATAAAACTAATCTTGTCAAAAATATTCTTCTTGACAACATTCTCCCCGGAGATATTTTAATCAAAGCAAAAGAATTTCATTTGAACGTTTATGTATCACGAGTATGCTTCCTTATTCATATAAGCGAAGGAACAAGCTTTTCTATTTACGATATTCTCCAGAATATGTTCCCCGAAAAAGATAAAAACTTTATTATAAATATTGATGAGCATTATGTTGCTCTTGTAAAAGAGGTCAAGGAAGGAACGGATATTAAAGAACTTGACAAAATTGCAAGAACGGTGCTTGATACGCTTCATGCGGAGGCCTTTGTTAATGTGTATGTGGGAGTGGGCAGCGTTTGTGAAAATATAAGAGACCTTGCACGCTCGTATAAGGAGTCGCAGATTGCGCTTGAAGTCGGCAGAGTTTTTGAGAGCGACAAGCAGATTGTCAACTTTGAAACTCTCGGCATAGGCAGGCTTATATATCAGCTTCCGACAACTCTTTGCGAACTGTTTCTTGACGAAGTTTTCAAGAAAGAATCGCTTGATGCGCTCGACCAGGAAACAATACTTACCATTCAGAAGTTCTTTAAACATAATCTTAATGTGTCGGAAACGGCAAGAGAACTGTTTGTACACAGAAATACTCTTGTGTACAGACTTGATAAAATTGAAAAAATAACAGGTCTTGATTTAAGAGAGTTTGACCAGTCGGTAACATTTAAAGTTGCTATGATGGTAAAAAAATATCTTGAGTCAAACACCGTTAAATTTTAGGCTTTGTAAGTGAATTTTTTCACATTTACGAAAGGGAAACGTTATGGCAGATATAGGAACGCAGAGCATGGTTGTTTTTGAAAACGTAACCAAAATCTACGAGGGCGGCGTTAAAGCTCTTGATGATGTAAGCTTCAGAGTGGAAAAAGGCGAGTTTGTCTTTATAATAGGTCCGAGCGGTGCGGGAAAATCAACAATAACCAAGCTTATGATACATGAAGAAACCCCGGACGAAGGGTATGTCCGTGTGGGCGATTTTGATATAGGAAAAATGCACCGCAGAAATATTGCGCTTTTAAGGCGCAGTATGGGTATGGTGTTTCAGGATTTCAGACTACTTCCAAACAAAACGGTTTACGAAAACGTTGCTTTTGCAATGGAAATTGTCGGAGCAAACAGCAAGCAGATAAGGCGCAGAGTTTCTACCGTTTTAAGCCAAACGGGGCTTTCCGAGAAATGGCGTTTTTATCCCGACCAGCTTTCGGGAGGCGAGCAGCAGAGAGTGGGCATAGCAAGAGCGCTTGTTAATAACCCGAAGTTTATTGTTGCGGACGAGCCGACAGGAAACCTTGACGGCGAAACCGCCGACGGTATTATGGAACTGCTTGATGAGATAAACAAATGCGGAACAACCATAATTATGGTAACCCATTCACAGCAGATAGTTGACAGAATGAAAAGACGTGTAATTGCAATAGAAAACGGCAAGGTAGTTAAGGACGAGCAGGGAGGATACAGCTATGAGAGCCTGTAAAAATTATTTCACGCAGGCTTTTGTGGGTCTGTGGAAAAACAGAATTATGTCTTTGATGGCAACGGCAACAATTGTTTTTTGCTTGCTTTTGCTTGGCATTGCCCTGATTTTGGGCTTCAATATTTCTTACGTTTCGAGGCAGCTTGAAGGGCAGTACGAAATACACGCTTATGTAGATATGTCTTACGGAACAGAAGAAGCAAAGGCTTTAAAAAGCCAAATAGAAGCAATTGAATATGTCAGCGAGGCAGAATTTGTTTCAAAAGAGGACGCTCTTAAAGATATGGAAAAAAGCATGGAAGAATCCGCTTCGGCTTTTGAAATGCTTGAAGGCGACGAAAATCCTTTGCCGCATACTTACGATATTACTCTCACCGATGTGCGTCATGCTGATGAGGTGGTTAAAAAAATCAAAAGTATTGACGGTATAGAAGAAGTGAAAAACCGCTCCGATGTGCTTGAAAAAATGGTCAGAACGACAAGAGGCGCACAGATGGTCAGCATTATCGGTATGCTTATATTTGCGTTTGTGGGAGTGTTTATTATTTCAAACACAATAAAAATGTCGGTTATGGCAAGGAGCAGTGAAATTGAAATTATGAAATATGTCGGAGCTACCGACTGGTATATTCGCTGGCCTTTTGTAATAGAAGGTACTGTTATGGGCATAGTCGGAGCAGTTATTGCTTATGTGCCTGTGGCAATTGTTTACGGAAATATTGTTGGCTGGTGGAGCGAAAGCATCCCGATGTTTAAGCTTTTGGCAATGACGGAAATCAGAGAAATGGTTATTGTTGTATTTCTTGTTATAGGCTGTTTGCTCGGAGCATTCGGAAGCTTAATTTCAATAAGAAAGCATCTCAGAGTATAGTAAATATTCGGAGGAAAACAAATGAAAAAAATATTATCGGTGTTTTTGGCGGTTTTTATATGCCTTTTTGCCTGCAATTTGTCGGCTTATCCGGCAACACAATCGGAGCTGAAAAAGAAAATATCCGAAGCGGACGAAAAAATTGCCAAGGCAAAAAAAGACCTTCAGGAGGCAAAAAACAAGCAGGCATCCGCTGAAAAACAGAAAGAACTAATTGATAATCAAATATCCGAAATAGTTTCAAACATTGTCTATCTTAACGGACAGATAACTTCAGCAAACGAGCAGATTGCCCAAAAGGAAGAGGAAATTGAAATAGCGCAGGCAAAGCTTGACGAGAACAAAGAGTATTTTAAAAGCCGTGTGCTTTCAATGTATAAATCGGGTACATCTACATATATGGAACTGCTTTTCGGTGCGGATAATATGGGCGATTTTTTAAACAGAGTCGATATGCTTCAGTATGTTGTTAAAAACGATAAAAAAATTGTAGATGAAATGACCGAAGCCCGTGACGCCGTTATTGAGGCAAAGGCTGTTATTGAAGAAAGAAAAGCGGACCTTGAGGACTCGAAAGTTCTTTCGGAACAGCAAAAATCAAGCCTTGACAGCGCACTTGCACAGCAACAGGAAATTATTGCACAGCTCGGACAGGAAATAAAGGTTAATGAGAAAGAGGCGGCAGAAGCGCAGAAAGAAAAAGACGCTCTTAACCGTCAGCTTGAACAGGAGCTTTCAGGTTACAATGCGCCTTCTGGCGGAGCGTCCACATACAGCGGCGGAAAAATGGCATGGCCAACGCCGCAGGGCGGCACAATCACATGTCCCTTCGGTTACAGAACATATCCTTCTGTTGGTATGCATACAGGACTTGATATAGGCATAAGATATGGCAGTACCATTGCCGCAGCGGAGGCAGGTACGGTAATTAAAGTTGTAAACGGCACAACCGGTTACGGAAAGTATCTTATGATTAATCATGGCGGCGGAGTTGTTACGCTTTATGCTCATTCGAGTAAAATAGTCGTTCAAGTGGGCGAGTATGTTGAACGTGGTCAGAAGATTGCCGAAATCGGCTCAACAGGCTTTTCTACCGGGCCGCATCTTCACTTTGAAGTCAGAATCAACGGAAAGGCGGTAAACCCGATAGGGTATATTACCTGATAAAAAAGGAAACGGAAAAAGGAGAAAATATGGCGGAAATAGTTGCGTATTTTGAGCAGTATAAAGAGCTTGGGATTTTTGCCTTGTCGGCTTTGCCGATAACCGAGCTTAGGGCGGCAGTACCTGCGGGAATTGCGATAGGTATTCACCCGCTTCTGGTGTTTTTGCTTTGCGTTGCGGGAAATATGTTGCCTGTACCGTTTGTTCTGCTGCTTGCAAGACCGATTTTCTCCGCATTAAAAAAAACGAAGCTTTTTGGCTTCGCAAAGAGGATTGAGGACAGAGCGATGGATAAGTCCACAAAAGTTCAGGAAAAAAGTATGATGGGGCTTTTCTTGCTTGTTGCAATACCTCTGCCGGGTACGGGTGCATGGACCGGCGCACTTGTAGCCTCGCTTATAAATATGAGATATAAAAATGCAATTCCTGCCATATTTTTGGGCGTTGTCGCATCCGGCATTATTGTAATGGCGGCAAGTCTTATGCTTAAATACGGGTTATTCAGCAGCGGTCTGGCAGGGAAAATACTTGAATTTCTTAAATAAACTATGTGTAAAACTCTCTTTTTTGGGAATTATATTCCAAAAGGAGAGTTTTTTATGATAGGACTTATTTTCAGTATTATAGCAGGGGCGGCAATGAGCGTCCAGGGCGTATGGAATACAAGGTTGCAGGATAAAATCGGGAGCTTTGAGGCGACCGCTTTTGTGCAGGGAACAGGATTTTTGTTTGCGCTGGCTGTAATGCTTGTTTTCGGCAGCGGCAGTTTCAGGCAGATTGGAGAGGTAAATAAACTTTATCTTTTGGGCGGACTGCTCGGAATAGTTATTACATTCACGGTTATGCAGGGCATAGGAGCGCTCGGCACAACTTATGCGGTTTCGGCGATTCTTGTTTCACAGCTGTTGTCGGCGGCGCTTATTGACGCTTTCGGACTGTTCGGCAGTGAAAAGACGGAGTTTGGTTTTATGAAATTACTTGGGCTTGGGCTTATGATAGGCGGAATGACCGTGTTTAAACTGAAATAATACATTTAAGACTTTTTGCAAGCTTTTTTTGAGCATTTGTTAAACCAAAGGAATGCAAAATTTTATGGATTAAGCCTTTTATCGGTCTAAACCGGAAAATTTTTTATATTTTAAAAAATATGACAAAATGCTATTGACATTTATGCCGTAAGAAGTATAATAAAATTAGAAATAATAAAAAGAATGGAGATTTTTCTTATGGCAGAACTCAGATGGCACCCGCTTATAAAAGATTGGATAATGATAGCTTCAAACAGGCAGAACAGACCGCAAATGCCAAAGGACTGGTGTCCGTTTTGTCCCGGTTCGGGCAAGGTTCCGGACAGCTTCGAGGTTTATAAATACGATAACGATTTCCCTGCGCTTTCGCAAAATCCGCCCACGCCCGACAACGTGGAAACACGAATTTACAAGACAAAACCTTCATACGGAAAATGCGAAGTAATTCTTTATTCGCCGGAACATACTGTTACACTTCCGGAGCTTTCCGTACCGCATATTCGCAAGGTTGTTGACCTTTGGGCGGAGCGTTTTGAGGAAATAGCTAAGGACGAAAAAATAAAATATGTTTTTATTTTTGAAAACAGGGGAGACGTTGTGGGAGTGACTATGCCTCACCCTCACGGACAAATTTACGGTTACAGTGTAATTCCGAAAAAAGTTGAGCTTATGCTTGAATCATCAAAAGAGCATTACGAAAAAACGGGACATTGTCTTTTTTGCGATATGCTTGAGGACGAAAAAGAGGCAGGCAGCAGAATTATCATAGAAAATGAAGATTTTATAACGTTTTTGCCGTTCTTTACGGAATATCCTTACGGAATGTATATAGCCGCAAAGTCGCACAAACAGTATATTACAGAGTTTAACGACCGTGAGCGCAATAATCTTGCGGACATTCTTAAAAAAACCGTAGGAACATTCGATTCGCTTTTCGATTACCGCTTTCCGTATATGATGTGTATGCACCAGGGACCCGTAAACAGCGGAGACCATTCGGCTTATGCACATTTTCATATTGAATTTTTCCCGCCTATGCGTTCTGCGGAAAAACAGAAATTTAATGCTTCGAGCGAGACCGGTGCATGGGCGCATTGCAATCCGACCGCACCGGAGGAAAAAGCCGAGGAATTAAGGGCGGCTTATAAAAAATTTACAGAGAAGGAGTAGGATACCATGGAAATTGCGGAAATAAAAAAAGAATTTTGCCGTATTTACGGCGGAGATGAAAATGATATAAGAATTTTTAAATCCCCCGGCAGAGTAAATATGATTGGTGAGCATACCGACTATAACGGCGGCTATGTTTTCCCGGCGGCGCTTAAAATGGCAACAACCATTGCGGTAAGAAAGCGAAATGATAATATTATAAGGCTTAAAGCCACTGACCTTGACGGTATTGTTGAGGCGGACATAGCAAAGCTCGACAGCTACCGTGACCTTGAGTGGGGCAACTATCAGCTTGGTATTGCATATGTAATGCAGCAAAAGGGTTATGATATATGCGGCTGCGACCTTCTCTATGACGATACCGTTCCGCACGGAGGCGGTTTGTCGTCCTCGGCGGCAATAGAGGTTTCAACCGCACTTATGTTTGCGACTTTTAATAACGAGAAAAAAGGCATTTCGTCACCTGTAAATATGATTGATATGGCGCTTATCGGACAGAAAACCGAGAACGAGTACTGCGGAGTAAACTGCGGAATAATGGACCAGTTTGCATCGGCAATGGGTAAGGAAAACCATGCAATTATGCTCGATTGCAACACGCTTAAATACAAGCTTGTTCCGCTCAAGCTCGGTGACTGCAAAATTGTAATTGCAAATACAAAGAAAAAGCACGGCCTCGGAGCCTCAAAGTACAATGAGCGCAGAAGTGAATGTGATGCCGCTGTGGAAGCTCTTAAAACTGTTTTAAAAGGGATAACCTGCCTTGCGGACGTTTCGCCAAAGCAGTTTGAATTACATAAAAACGTAATTGAAAACGAAACGGTAAGAAAACGTGCCGAGCATGTTATTTACGAGATTGACAGAGTTATAAAATCCGTTGATGCGCTTGAAAAGAACGATATTGCTTCTTTCGGTAAGCTTATGGACGCATCTCACGACTCTTTGCGTGACCTTTATGAGGTTACGGGAAACGAGCTTGACGCTATGGTGGACGAAGCAAGAAAAATTTCGGGTACAATAGGTTCGAGAATGACAGGCGCAGGTTTTGGCGGTTGTACGGTTAATATTGTTAAGTCGGATTCGGTTGATGAGTTTATAGAAAAAGTAGGAAAAGGATATACCGAAAGAACAGGGCTTGTTCCTGAATTTTACGTTTCCGAAACAGGAAACGGCGGTTGCGAAATAAAATAAAAAGACCTAAAAAAGCGATGAGGTATGATATTAAACCTCATCGCTTTTGTTATTCATCTTATAAAATGTGTATAAATTTTTTCTTCTTTTTCGGGGAGACCGTATTTTTCTTTTCCGAGAGCTATGCTTTTCATAAGGAAGGTCATATTTTCTGCGAGTGTTCGTGCCACCTGCATACCCTCTGCGTCCTCAGCCGCCTGACCGGGCTCTCTTCCGTGAGCGCTGTTCCAGTAAGAGCTTGAAGCAACAGGCATACCGCAAATGGTGAAATATTTGTTAAGCTCGTCATATGTTGAAGAACATCCGCCTCGGCGTGCAACAGCGAAGCAAGCGCCCACTTTCATTGTCTTGTCAAAATGAGTACTGTAAAACAGTCTGTCAAGGAAAGAAATAAGAGTTCCGTTTGCGGATGCATAATAAACGGGACTTGTAACTATAAGTCCGTCGCACTCCTCAAAAAGCGGAGCGGTTTCGTTTACCGCATCGTCAAAAACACATTTTCCTTTTTTAAAACAGCCACCGCAGGCGGCGCAACCTCTTATTGCCTGATTACCGACCTGAACTACGGTTGTTTTTACGCCCTCTTTTTCAAAAATCTTTTGCATTTCGGAAATGGCTACGGCGTTATTGCCGTTTTTGCGTGGACTTCCGTTAATTATAAGAACTTTCATTTTCACAATCCTTTCTTGTTTTTAGTTAAAATTTATGAAATAATTTTGTACTTTATGTTTGGCTTTTCGTGATGCACATCGCCTATCACTTTAAGAATACCGAGAGCATGGGCTTTTACCTCCTGACTTAGTGAGTTAAAGCCGAAAATTTTAATAGTGATTTTCTCGTTTCCGAGTTCGCCCAGGCAGTCGTAAAGAGAGTCTGCATTTGCTCCGTAATAGTCGGGAAAACCGAAACCGTCCTTTAAGACGTTGTGCAAATCCGCATTGGTTTTGCAGCCGCTGAATTTTAAAATTACTTTTTTCATATAGCTCAGTCCTTTTTATTCAAAAGTTTTTGCAACATCTTTAAGCAGAGAACGTATCGGCAGGTGTTGTGGACAGACCTTTTCGCTTTTTCCGCCGACATAGCCGTGCGCCGTGTCAAAATAGTTAAAACCGCGCTTCATAAAAGTATCAACCATTTCGCAGGTGAGAGCCGTGTCTACTTCGGCGCCGCTCATTGGAAGGCGCATAAAGCCAAAGCCGAGCTTACCTTTTATTTTTTCAAAAGACATTTTTGGTTTCACTCCTTCTATAATAATAGTTTAACATATTTTTTGTTTGTTTGCAACTTTTATTTTTGATAAAGACAGTATAAAAATTATAAAAATAATGGTAGACAAAAGGTTTATTTAGTGGTATAATAAAATCAACCGTGCGCTCCTATTTGGGAAGCGCTCCACATATATGAAATAATTATAACAGCATCAGGAAAGGAAGATTTTTCATAATGACAATTAAAGAGGAAAGCCTGAAACTTCACCACGACCTTAAAGGCAAAATAGAAATGAAAAGCAGAGTTGCGGTAAAAACAAGTCATGATCTTTCGCTTGCATATACTCCGGGAGTGGCGGAGGCATGCCTTGAAATAGAGAAGAATAATGACCTCTCGTATGAGCTTACAAGGCGTTGGAACACCGTTGCGGTAGTTACAGACGGCACAGCTGTTTTGGGACTTGGAGATATAGGTCCGGAAGCCGGAATGCCGGTTATGGAAGGTAAATGCGTTTTGTTTAAAGAATTTGGAGATGTTGACGCAATTCCTCTTTGCATAAGGAGTAAGGATACCGATGAAATAGTAAAAACCGTCAGCCTCCTTGCCGGAAGCTTTGGCGGAATTAACCTTGAAGATATTTCCGCACCGAGATGTTTTGAAATTGAAGAAAAATTAAAAAAATGCTGTGATATTCCCGTTTTTCATGACGACCAGCACGGAACGGCGGTTGTTGTGCTTGCGGCAGTGCTTAATGCGCTAAGATGCGTAAAAAAAGATATTAAAAGAATAAGAGCGGTAATTAACGGAGCAGGCTCGGCAGGTATTGCCATAGGCAAGCTTATGCTTGGGGCAGGACTCGGAGAGCTTATTATGTGCGACAAGCAGGGGATAATTTGCGAAGGCGAACCATGGCTTAACTCGGCGCAGGCGGCAATGGCAAAAATAACAAACCGTGATAAAATACGTGGAACTCTTAAAGATGCCATGAAGGGCGCAGATGTTTTTGTGGGAGTATCGGGACCGGGCTGTGTGAGCGGCGAAATGGTTTCTTCCATGGCTGAGGACTGCATAATGTTCCCGATGGCAAATCCCGTTCCGGAAATTATGCCGGAAGAAGCGCTTAAAGCAGGTGCGAAAATTGTCGGAACAGGCAGAAGCGATTTTGCCAACCAGATTAATAACGTACTTGTTTTCCCCGGACTTTTCCGCGGCGCACTTGATGTAAGGGCAAAAGAAATAAATACCGAAATGAAAATGGCGGCGGCTTACGCTCTTGCGGAACTTATTTCTGACAGTGAGCTTCGCCCCGATTATATATTACCGAAAGCTTTTGATGAGAGAGTCGGAAAAACTGTTGCGGCAAGCGTGGCAAAAGCCGCAAGGGACAGCGGGGTTGCCAGAATATAATTTTTAAAGGCCGTAAAGCTCAAAATATCTTCCTTTTGAGTATATAAGCCCATCGTCACGCATATTTTTTATTTCCCGAAGCATTGCACTGCGGTCAACGCAAAGATAGTCCGCAAGTTCGTTTAATTTAAGTGGGATTTTAAATTCTGATTTGCCGCCGCTTTCGTGTAGAAGGTAGGCGGTAAGTTTTGCCCTTATTGACCGCGCGGAAAGAACATTGGTGTGAAAAACCAGCTGTTCGGATTTATATACGCCTATTCTGAAAAGGTTACTTGCGATTTTTGCATGGTGAACGCAGTTTTTTTCACAATAGTTTACAGCGGCATGGTAGTCTATATAAACAATGTCGCATGGCTCGCAGGCGACCACAATATATTGTAGTTCGTCCGAATCCGGTAAAAAAATTTTCC
>CACZWA010000012.1:0-5251 GCA_902784685.1 uncultured Ruminococcus sp. | reverse complement strand
ATATCCATAAAATACATATAAGCCCTGCCGTTAAGCAGAATACCAAGCCTTTCCCGGTAAAAAGCGCTGTCGGAAAAATCTATTACGGTTTGCCCCTTTTCAAAGTGCTGCCATACAGGGTTAAAGCACTTTAAAGCGGCTTCACGGCTTATATTTATGCCGTCGAAAACAGAAATTTTACTCATTTTTACACCCCTACATATAGTTTTATTTTTTAAAAAAAGACACAATATATTGATATTTTATCACAAAAAAGTTGCAAATGCAATACCTATATGCAAATTTTTATATTATAATTAAGGGGCACAAACAAAAAACATTGTTTTTTAAATTTAAAAAATAATCTTGTTTTACAAACACAAGATATAGTATTTAAAAAAGAAAGTGGAAGGAGAAAAAAATGAAAATCATCAAACGTAACGGAACCGAAGTTGTTTTTGACGTAACGAAGATTGAAAGAGCCATTGAAAAGGCTAACCTTGCAGGTAACGGCGAGCCTGAGCTTACAGACAGACAGATTAAAGAAATTGCCGCAAAAATTGAGCGCTACTGCTCAAATATAGGAAGAACTCTTACGGTGGAAGAGGTACAGGAGCTTGTGGAAAGCTACATAATGCAGCACAGCGCATATGAAACCGCAAAAAGATATATACGTTACAGATTCACAAGAAACCTTGTTCGTACCGCAAACACAACGGATAATCAGATTCTTACTCTTATTGAGTGCAATAACGAAGAGGTTAAACAGGAAAACTCGAATAAAAATCCGACAGTCAACAGCGTACAGCGTGACTATATGGCAGGTGAGGTCAGCAAGGATATAACAAAGAGACTGCTGCTTCCGCCTGAGGTTGTCGAAGCACATGAAGAAGGAATAATTCATTTCCATGATATGGACTATTTCGCACAGCATATGCATAACTGTGACCTTGTAAACCTTGAGGATATGCTTAACAACGGAACTGTTATAAGCGGTACAATGATTGAAAAGCCGCATAGCTTTTCAACTGCCTGCAACATTGCAACTCAAATTATTGCACAGGTTGCAAGCAACCAGTACGGCGGTCAGAGCATAAGTCTTACGCACCTTGCTCCGTTTGTACAGGTTTCGAGAGAAAAAATAAGACGTCAGGTTACAAACGAGTTTGAAAAGCTCGGTCTTGAAAAGGACGTTAAGAAAATCGAAGAAATAGCTGAGGAACGCCTTCTTGACGAGATTAAGCGCGGCGTGCAGACAATTCAGTATCAGGTTGTCACCTTGCTCACAACAAACGGACAGGCACCTTTTGTAACTGTATTTATGTATCTCGGCGAGACAAAAGACCCTGCACTTAAACATGACCTTGCGCTTATTATAGAAGAAGTGCTTCGTCAGAGAATACAAGGCGTTAAGAACGAAACAGGCACATATGTAACGCCTGCATTCCCGAAGCTTATTTATGTTCTTGAAGAAGATAACGTTGCAGAGGACAGACCTTACTGGTATCTTACCGAGCTTGCCGCAAAATGTACGGCAAAGAGAATGGTGCCGGACTATATTTCGGAAAAAATCATGCTCGAAAACAAAATTGACTCAAACGGCGAGGGTCACTGCTACACCTGTATGGGTTGCCGCAGTTTCCTTACACCTTATGTTGACGAGAACGGAAAACCTAAATACTACGGCAGATTTAACCAGGGCGTTGTAACCATAAACCTTGTTGACGTTGCCTGCTCGGCAGTTGCCGGCGGCAAAAGAGATGAAGAGAAGTTCTGGAAGATTCTTGACGAGAGACTTGAGCTTTGCCATAAGGCACTTCGCTGCCGTCATGAACGTCTTATAGGAACGCTTTCGGACGCCGCTCCTATTCTTTGGCAGTACGGCGCTCTTGCAAGACTCAAAAAGGGCGAGCCGATAACAAAGCTTCTTTACGGCGGATATTCAACTCTTTCACTCGGCTATGCAGGTCTTTGGGAGTGCGTATATGAAGTAACGGGCAAGAAGCTTACAACACCCGAGGGTGAAGCTTTCGGTCTTAAAGTTATGCAGAAACTTAACGATGCCTGCATGAAGTGGAGAGGTGCGGAGAATATTCACTATTCGCTTTACGGTACTCCGCTTGAGTCCACCACTTATAAATTTGCAAAATGCCTTCAGAAACGTTTCGGTATAATTGAAGGAGTTACAGACAAAGCATATGTAACAAACAGCTACCATGTTCATGTAACCGAGCAGATTGACGCTTTTGAAAAGCTTGCCTTTGAAGCTAAATTCCAGGCTCTTTCACCCGGCGGTGCAATCAGCTATGTTGAAGTACCGAATATGCAGGATAATATCCCTGCCGTGCTTTCGGTTATGAAATTTATTTACGACAACATTATGTATGCAGAGCTTAACACAAAGAGCGACTATTGCCAGGAATGTGGCTATGACGGTGAAATTCAGATTGTAAGCGATGAGGACGGCAAGCTTGTTTGGGAATGCCCGAAATGCGGAAACCGTGACCAGAGCAAAATGAACGTTGCACGCAGAACTTGCGGCTATATAGGTTCACAGTTCTGGAATCAGGGTCGTACCCAGGAAATTAAAGAAAGGGTACTTCACCTGTAAACCATGAATTACGCTGAAATAAAATACTGTGATATTGCAAACGGAATCGGAGTACGCACAAGTTTGTTTGTATCGGGTTGCACTCATCATTGTGAGAACTGCTTCAACAAAGAAACCTGGGATTTTAAGTTCGGTAAACCGTTTGACAGTGATACAGAGCAAAAAATTCTTCAAAGCTTGAAACCGTCATATATAGATGGACTGTCGCTTCTCGGAGGCGAACCGTTTGAACCGGTAAACCAAAGAGGGCTTGTGGGTCTTTTGAAAAGAGTTAAGGAAGAATATCCCGAAAAAACCGTATGGTGCTACACGGGCTATACTTTGGAAAGCGACTTGCTCTCGGAAAGCAGGGCAAGATGTGAGGTTACGGACGAAATGCTTTCGTATATTGATGTGCTTGTGGACGGTGAATTTGTGCAGGAGCTTTACGATATAAGTCTGCGTTTCAGAGGTTCGTCAAATCAGCGGCTTATAGATGTTAAGAAAACACTTGAAGCCGGCAAAACGGTACTTTGGGAAGGATAATATCAACTATGTGAGGGGGCAGTTTTTCTGCCCTCCTTATTTTTTGCTTGACATAAGGGAATAAAATGCATTATAATAAGATTAGATATTAAAAAAAGGAATGAAGCAAATGGAAGAAATTTTGAACAAAAAGGGCTTTATATGTGATATGGACGGTGTTATATATCACGGCAACCAAATTCTTGACGGAGTTGAGGCTTTTGTTAACTGGATGATTGAAAAAGACAAAATGTTTGTTTTTTTGACAAACAGCCCCGAAAAAACGCCGCATGAGCTTAGCATGAAGCTTGAAAGGATGGGACTTTCGGTTTCTCCCGACCATTTTTATACGAGCGCAATGGCAACGGCAGAATTTTTAAACAGTCAAAATCCCGGCTGTACGGCATACGTTATAGGTGAAGCGGCGCTCACAAAAGCACTTTACGATAAACATATTTATATGAACGATGTTAACCCCGATTATGTTGTTGTGGGTGAAACGAGAACATACAGCTTTGAAAAAATAGAAAAAGCAATAGAGCTTGTAAACAGCGGCGCAAAGCTAATAGGCGCAAACCCCGATATAGTAGGTCCGACAGAGCATGGAATAATGCCCGCAACAGGCTCGCTTATTGCTCCGATAGAAATTGCGACAAACCGTAAAGCGTATTTTGTCGGCAAGCCGAATCCGCTTATGCTCAGACACGGGCTTAAAAAGCTCGGTTGTCACAGCGACGAGATTGCTTTTATAGGCGACAGAATGGACACGGATATTATAGCAGGAATAGAATCGAATATAGATACCGTTCTTGTTTTAAGCGGAGTAACCTCCAAAGAAGATATTGATAAATTCCCGTACAGACCGAAGTATGTATTCGGCGGCGTGGGTGAAATAATTAAATAAATTACCGCTTGAGGTTACGCAGGCTGCAAGACTGCGTAACCTCAATGTTTTTAGGCTATGGATCCCTCATATTTTTTCTTGTTGATTATATGTTCAATATCCGAGTCCTCAAGAATTTTGGGTCTGTACTTGCTTGTAAGAATATCATTTATTTTGTAATTTTATTATAACAAAGAGAATGTCCTATAAACAGGACAGTAAAAGTGTTATAAATATTGTGAATAAACTTAAAATAAAACGGCTTGTTATATTACACAAAAAAAAGGTTGTTTTATCAATTGAAAAAAGCGGAATTATCAAATATAATAAAATCAGGAATATATTAAAATGACGGAGGATTAATATGATAAGAGCAGTAATAATAGGATTTTCACATATGCATGTAAATGAGGTGGCGCTCTACCTTTCGGAGCAACCCGATTTTGAGCTTGTCGGAGCGGCGGGAGTTAAGTCAAATCTTCCCGAAATACCGCCTCTTAGGTACACTCCTAAGTGGAATCTTGAAAATGTAAAAACAAACTATTGCAGTAATATTTATGACGATTACAAAGCTATGCTTGACGAGCTGAAACCCGATATTGCCTTCATTTTATCGGAAAACTGCGAAAAGCCCGAAATTGTTACGGAATGTGCAAAAAGGGGCGTTAATGTCAGCATAGAAAAGCCGATAGCGGTAAACCTTGAAGAAGCTAAAAGGATTAAGGCGGCAGTAGATAAATACGGCATAGAGGCTGTCGTAAACTGGCCTGTTGTTTGGCGTGAATATGTTCACAGAATGAAAAACGCAATCGATAGCGGAATTATAGGAAAGCCTATAAAGCTCCGTTACATAAACGGTCACACAGGACCTCTCGGTAAAGGCGCAAAGCACAGAGGTGTGAGCGAAAACGCAGAAGAAATGACGGACGAGCAGAGGGGCAAGACCTGGTGGCACAGCCTTTCTCACGGCGGCGGCGTGTATCTTGATATAAGCTGTTACGGCTGTCTTTTCTCAAAATGGTTGCTCGGTGACGGCGAAAAAGCCGCAATATCTTACGGCGCAAATCCCAATCCGCATTTCAGAAACGACGGCGCACCCACGGCGCAGTCTAACGGGATTGCAAGCGTGCAGTGCGGCTACGGAAATACTGCGCCGCTCCAGATAGAGTTCGACCCCCATGTTAAGGCGGACGAAAAGGGCATAGACACGGTGCTTAACCTTATACTAACACACTTTAAACGTGGAGGCACACTCATAAACATAAATGTGCTTG
>CACZWA010000011.1 GCA_902784685.1 uncultured Ruminococcus sp. | reverse complement strand
TCTCTTGCCATTTCTCTTTCGCCCTGAAGAACGTTGATTTCAACCTCGGGCTGATTGTCTGCCGCAGTAGAGAATACCTGACTCTTCTTTGCTGGGATGGTAGTGTTTCTTTCGATAAGCTTTGTGCATACGCCGCCGAGTGTTTCAATACCGAGTGAAAGCGGAGTTACATCAAGCAGAAGAAGGTCTTTTACATCACCTGCAAGTACGCCTGCCTGAATTGCCGCACCGACAGCAACACATTCATCGGGGTTAATGCCCTTGTGAGGTTCTTTGCCTGTTAAGTTCTTAATAGCTTCCTGAACGGCAGGAATACGGCTTGAGCCGCCAACAAGAAGAATTTTGTCTATCTGTCCGACAGAAAGACCTGCGTCGGCAAGAGCCTTTTTGGTCGGCTCCATTGTAGCTTCGACAAGGTCTGCCGTAAGCTCGTTGAATTTTGCTCTTGTAAGTGTTACGTCAAGGTGTTTCGGACCTGATGCGTCTGCCGTGATAAACGGAAGATTGATGTTTGCGGAGGTTATACCCGAAAGCTCGATTTTTGCTTTTTCTGCAGCCTCTTTAAGTCTCTGCATAGCCATTTTGTCGCTTCTGAGGTCAATTCCGTTTTCTTTCTTGAACTCGTCTGCAAGCCAGTTCATAATTTTTTCGTCGAAGTCATCGCCGCCGAGACGGTTGTTACCGTTTGTGGCAAGAACTTCAAATACGCCGTCGCCGATATCGAGAATTGATACGTCGAATGTACCGCCGCCAAGGTCGAATACAAGAATTTTCTGCGCGCCGCCCTTATCCATACCGTAAGCAAGTGAAGCGGCTGTCGGCTCGTTTATAATTCTGAGAACTTCAAGACCTGCAATTTTACCTGCGTCCTTTGTTGCCTGACGCTGACTGTCGTTGAAATAAGCGGGGACTGTAATTACCGCCTGTGTAACTGTTTCTCCGAGATATGCCTCAGCGTCCGATTTAAGCTTCTGCAAAATCATAGCCGAAATTTCCTGCGGGGTATAAGACTTGCCTTCAATTTCAACCTTATGAGCAGTACCCATCTCTCTTTTTATTGAGCTGATAGTGTTTTCGGGGTTTGTGATAGCCTGGCGCTTTGCAACCTGACCTACAAGTCTTTCGCCGTTTTTTGTAAATGCGACAACGGAAGGAGTTGTTCTGTTACCTTCCGGGTTTGCGATTACGACAGGCTCGCCGCCTTCCATAACCGCAACGCATGAATTTGTTGTACCTAAGTCAATTCCTATAATTTTTGCCATAATAAATCTCTCCTTTATTTCTGAATAACTTTGTTAGTTTGCAACTTTAACCATACTTGGTCTTATAACTTTTCCGCCGATTTCATAACCTTTTTGAAAAACTTCAACAACGGTATTATCCGCAACGTTTTCGTCTTCTATGTGCATTACGGCGTTATGCACATTCGGGTCGAACTCACAGCCGAGCGCTTCAATTTCTTTAACGCCGAGCTTCTCAAATTCGTCGAGCAGAGAACGGAAAATCATTTGAAGCCCTTGTTTAAGAGGGTTTTCGTCACTTTCGTTTTCTGCCGCCGCCTGCGCCCGTTCAAGATTATCAAGCACAGGCAAAAGCCCGGTTACCGCAAAAATTTTTGCATCAGCCACAAGCTGTTCCTTTTCTTTAAGTGTTCTCTTTCTGAAATTGTCGTATTCCGCAAGCGTTCTCTGATATTTATCGAGATATTCGTCCGCTTTTGCGGCTTTTTCCGCAAGTTCTTCAAGATTTACCTCGGTTTTTTCCTCCTGCGGATTTTCTTCCGTTTCGGGAGTTTTTATTTCCTCAGCCTCAGGCTGCGGCTTTTCATTCTTCTTCTCCTTGCTCAAGCTTATCTGTACCTCCTCCGAGCTGCGGTCTCATTCCTTCACACAAATATTCCAGCGCCGAAACAACTCTTGCGTAGTCCATTCTTGTAGGACCTATAACGCCGATGGTTCCTTCGTTGCCGTTAAATTCGTAGTTGCAAAGCACAAGACTGCAGTCTTTTAATTTAATTCCGTTTTTCTCGTCACCTATAAGAATGTTAACCTTATTGCCCGGTGACGGAAGCGTTATCATATTCTGAAGCTGTTCTTTATTATCAAGCACTTCAAGAATTTCTTTTGCTTTTTCCACATTTGAATATTCGGGGAATTTAAGCAAATTCACACCGCCGTGAGATACAACTGCGTGAGAATCAAGCTCGCCGCAGGCTTCGCCTATAAACGCAATAACCTTGTCAATAAGTTCTGTGCTTTTTGGGTCATCGTTTTTAAGATTATTTACCGTTTCAAGGTTTATATCCCTAAGACTTTTTCCTCCGAGAGTCTTTGTCATTTCCGCCGAGAGCATAACGGCGTCGTTTGGCTCAATCGGCACTTCGTGGCGCACAAGCTTGTTTTTTACAATTCCCTCATGCGAAACAAGAATAATAACGGTTTCGTTAGCCGAAACGGGAACAAGCTGTACCGCTTTTATTCGGTTTCTTTTTTTGCCGGAACTTACCGCCACGGTTGCATAGTTTGTAACGTTTGCAATTGCAAGAGAAGCTTTTTCTATAAGCTTGTCAAATTGATTTGCCCTTTCGTTCATGGCTTCCTGCATTCTTATTGTTTCCGTAACGGAAAGCTTGTATTTTTCCATAAGACTGTCAACAAAAACTCTGTAACCGAGAACCGTCGGTATTCTGCCTGCCGAGGAGTGCGGCTGTTCGAGATAGCCCATTTCCTCAAGGTCTGCCATTTCGTTGCGGATTGTTGCGGAGGATAAGTCCGTAACGTATTTTCTCGCAATTGTTCTTGAGCCGACAGGCTCGGCGGTTTCGATATAGTCCTGAACAACGGCGTGCAAAATACGCCGTTTTCTGTCATTTAAGTCCATTTTCACGCCGCCTTTTCTTATTATTAGCACTCAACCTCTCCGGGTGCTAATAATAATTTACCACTTTTTTTCACTTTTGTCAATACCTTTTTTAAATTTTTTTGTTTATTCCTATAAATAATATAAAAATATTTTATGCTTATGTTTTGTCGGAATAAATTTCCTGAATACTTATTTTAAAACAGGCACACAATAGGACTGTACAAAAAAGTTTGTACGAAGATATTTTTTAAGGAGATTTATTAAGATGGCAAGTAAGAAAAATGTTGTCCCCGAAGCTAAGGACGCTCTTAACAAGTTTAAGATGGAAGCTGCAAACGAAGTAGGCGTTAACCTCAAGAACGGTTATAACGGCGACCTTACTTCAAGAGAAGCAGGAAGCGTAGGCGGACAGATGGTTAAAAAGATGATTAAATCTTATGAGGAAAACATGAAATAAATTCCCAAACGGGTAATTTATTTCGGTTTTTTAAGAAAATCGTCTTTAAAAGCGGCATAAGCTGCGAAGGCAGGCTTTGCCGAAGGTGAGTGATTAAAGCCTGTTAAGGCAAAGTCACTTTTGTTTACTGATTTTTATATGCAGGTTTTCTGCAAGAGTCAGTAAAAGGCTGCACAAAAACTGTGCAGCCTTTATTTATACAATAAAAAACGGAACAAGCAAAGCTTGTTCCGTTGTGGAGCGGAAGACGAGATTCGAACTCGCGACGTTCACCTTGGCAAGGTGACGCTCTACCACTGAGCCACTCCCGCAAACACATTACAATATTATTTTAGCATATATTTAAGAATTTGTCAAGCGTTTTCGGACTTTTTTTCTTCGATATTTAAAATCCTTCTTACCGTGAAAAGCATGGTGATATAGCAAGCAAAGCCGCCGATAAAGTTAGATACAGGCTCTGCCGTAAAAACTCCGTTTACTCCGAGACCGAACAGGCGGGGAAGAATAAGAGTGAGCGGAATAACAATTATAACTTTTCGTAAAATCGTGAAAAAAACAGCATGCTTTGAAAGCCCCATACCTACAAAAACGGACTGACCGGCGCTTTGAAGCGCAAGAATAAAGAAGCCCGAAAAGTATATGCGCATAGCCGGTACGCCGAGCCTTACAAGTTCGGGATCGGAGTTGAAAATATGTATAAAAATTTTCGGAAAAAACATTACCAGAAGCTGACACAAGCCCATATACAAAATGCTCGATATGCTGATAAAGGTTATCGCTTTTTTTATACGGGGATATTCTTTTGCACCGTAGTTATATCCTATAACGGGCTGTGCCGCGCCGGAAAGCCCCTGCGCAGGAAGAATTATTACATCACGGAGGGAGTTAAATATTGTCATAATTCCGACATAAACATCACCGCCGAATGATTTTAGCGTTGAATTATAGGTTATCTGAACAAAGCCGGTTGAAGCCGCCATAATGAAGCCTGCCATACCTATACCTACAATATCCTTTAAAATTTTTGGAACAATACGCATATTTTCCCGACGTAAGAGAAGGAGCGTTTTTTTGCCGAGGAGGAAGCGCATAACCCAAATACAGGACACAAACTGCGATATAACGGTTGCAATTGCAGCGCCCTTCACGCCCATATTTAATACAAAAATAAATATAGGGTCGAGAAGTATGTTTAAAGCGGCGCCGATAAGTGTTGTCATCATGCCTGTGCCGGCAAATCCCTGCGAATTTATAAAGCCGTTCATACCGGCGGAAAGCATTACAAACGGCGTACCGATAAGATATATTTTAAGGTAGCTTGCGGCGTAAACATAAGTTTTTTCGCTTGCGCCGAACATATAGAGCATCGGTTTCATAACAAGATAGCCTGTAATCATGAGAGCAAATGCCGTATAAACAAGCATAGCAAAGGTGTTTCCCATTATAAGCTCGGCTTTTTTGTCGTTTTTTCTGCCACGCTCAATAGAGCATAGAGGCGCTCCGCCCATACCGAAAAGATTGGTGAAGGCGAGAATCAGGGTAACGACCGGAAAAGTCAGTCCGAGACCGGTAAGAGCGGTTGATGAAGTTCCGGGAAGGTGACCTATATATATTCTGTCAACAACATTGTACATAACCTGCACAAGCTGGGCAAAAATCATAGGTATGGCAAGAGAAACTATAATTTTGTACACATTGCCCTTGGAAAAGTCGTTTTTACTCTCGCTCATATTCCGCTGCCGCTCCTTTCAAAATATCTTTAAGTATTTTACCACATACAGGCTTTTTTGTCAATTGATAGAAATATAAATTTTTACTTAAACCGAAAATAATCTAAAATTTTTTTTTAAACACTTAATTTAGATATTGACAAATAAATAACAAAGTGTTATAATTTAACTGAAAAGGGAAATAATATTTCAAAAGAAAGGAATGGTATTTATGTCAGCAAGATTTATTCTCAACGAAACATCTTATCACGGCGCAGGTGCAATAAACGAAATTGCTACCGAAGCTAAGGGCAGAGCTTTTAAAAAAGCTTTTGTTTGTTCAGACCCGGACCTTATAAAATTTAACGTAACAAAAAAAGTGTTAGACGTGCTTGAAAAGGCAGGACTTGATTATGAAGTATATTCGGATATTAAGCCCAACCCGACCATAGAAAATGTTCAGGGCGGTGTTGCCGCATTTAAAAAATCCGGTGCGGATTATATAATTGCAATCGGCGGCGGCTCGTCTATGGATACCGCAAAAGCAATCGGTATTATTATTAAAAACCCTGAATTTGAAGATGTTCGCAGTCTTGAAGGCGTTGCGGACACAAAGAACAAATGCGTTCCGATTTTTGCTGTTCCCACAACCGCAGGAACAGCCGCCGAGGTTACAATTAACTACGTTATAACCGATGCGGAGAAAAACAGAAAAATGGTTTGCGTTGACCCGCACGACATACCTGTTGTTGCGTTTATCGACCCCGATATGATGAGTACAATGCCAAAATCACTTACAGCGGCTACCGGCATGGACGCTCTTACTCACGCCATTGAAGGATATATCACAAAAGGCGCATGGGAGCTTTCCGATATGTTCCATATAAAGGCTATTGAGATAATCTCTTCTTCTTTGCGTGAAGCGGTTGAAGGCACACCGAAGGGCAGAGAGGGCATGGCGCTCGGACAGTACGTTGCAGGTATGGGATTTTCAAACGTAGGTCTTGGCATAGTTCATTCTATGGCTCATCCGCTCGGCGCACTTTATGATACACCGCACGGCATTGCAAATGCAATAATTCTTCCGACTGTTATGGAGTATAACGCAGAAGCAACAGGCGAGAAATACAGAGATATTGCAGCCGCAATGGGAGTTAAGGGTACGGAAAATATGACCGCCGAGGAGTACAGAAAAGCGGCTGTTGACGCTGTAAGAAAGCTTGCGCAGGACGTAGGAATACCGACAGACCTTAAAGAAATTGTTAAAAGAGAGGATATTCCGTTCCTTGCACAGAGCGCATATGACGATGCTTGCCGCCCCGGAAATCCGAGAGACACTTCTGTTGAAGAAATTACGGCTCTTTACGAAAAGCTTATTTAAGTATATGAGAAAAGGCGATGCATTTGCATCGCCTTAATACTTTACTTTATCAAACAAAAATTTTTTGAAAAATTAAGCATTCTCTCTGTGTTTTGCAAAACACTCACTGCAATATACAGGTTTGTCGTTTCTCGGTTCAAAGGGTACCTGAGCCTCTGCACCACATTCGTCACAGATTACAGTGTACATTTTCCTTTCGCCTCTCAAACTGTTCTTGCGGGCAATTCTGCACTCTTTGCAGCGTGTAGGTTCATTCTGAAAACCTTTCTCAGCATAGAACTCCTGCTCGCCTGCGGTGAACACGAATTCGTTGCCGCAATCCTTGCACACCAATGTTTTGTCTTCAAACATTTTTTCTCCCTCACTTTTTTTCTCCCAAGACCTTAAACGACTCCTGTAAAACAAGCTTCCTTCATCAGGTTATTAGGATTTAGTTAATTTATATCAGTGCCGCAAAAGCACTAAATATCATTTACATTAAAATATCGCTATAATACCTTTCAAGTTTTTTCTTTATACGCTGAAGAGCGTTGTCAATTGATTTTACAGGTTTGCCGGTAAGCCTCGATATTTCGGCATAGCTGTTGCCGCCGAGATAATGCTCAAGGACTTTTTTTTCAAAGCGGCTTAAAGCTTTCATGATTTTTTCGTCCATACCCCGATAGCTTTCTTCTATAATAAAGCGTTCTTCGGGGTTAAGCGCGGAATCTGCCTCAAGAACTTCAAGCATTGTCCTTTTTTCTTCGCCGTCGTCGCTTTCGTAGACGGGGCGGCTGAGCGAAATATAGGTATTAAGAGGAATATGCTTCTGCCTGGTTGCGCTTTTAATTGCCGTTATTATCTGACGGTTAATGCAGATTTCGGCAAAACCTTTAAAAGAAGCTTCACGCTCGGGTTTATAATCCCTGATTGCTTTTACAAGCCCAATCATACCTTCCTGAATTATATCCTCTTTGTCCGCACCGACCAAAAAATATCCTCTCGCTTTTGAAAGCACGATACATTTATATTTGCTGACAATGTATTCAAAAGCGTATTCATCGTTCTTTGCCATGCTGACAAGTTCGTCGTCTGTTTTGTCAGCATATTTTGCGTTATACGTGCCGTCTGCTTCTGTCATGACAATTTCCCTCCTGTCAAAACTCATATATTAAGGCAAAAGGTTTGTCCACATTTTAAACAAAAAAGTTATCACAGACAGAGCTTAATTTTATGCCATAGGTATATTATATAATATTTTTTTTAGTTTGTCAAGCTTTTTTGTAATTTTTCACAAATTTACAAAATTCGACCGTATAATTTTTCTTTACATTTTTTATTTTTTGTGGTAAAATATACTATATAGCCTTTTTATGGAGGATTACAATGGAATATAATCAGAAAAAAATCAGAAATTTTTGTATAATAGCCCATATAGACCATGGCAAGTCAACGCTTGCCGACAGACTTCTTGAGCATACAGGCACATGCGAATCAAGAGAGATGGAGGAACAGCTGCTTGATAATATGGAGCTTGAGAGAGAGCGAGGTATTACTATAAAAGCCCGTGCCGTAAAGCTTGACTACAAGGCAAAAGACGGTTCGGAATACACATATAATCTTATAGACACTCCCGGACATGTGGATTTTAACTATGAGGTTTCACGCAGTCTTGCCGCTTGCGAGGGGGCAATTCTTGTTGTTGATGCCGCACAGGGTATTGAGGCACAGACTCTTGCAAACACATACCTTGCAGTGGAGCATGACCTTGAAATTGTACCGGTAATAAATAAAATTGACTTGCCGAGCGCAAGACCCGACTATGTTAAAAATGAGATTGAGGACGAAATCGGGCTTCCTGCGCAGGACGCACCGCTTATTTCGGCAAAAAACGACATAAATATTGATGAAGTTCTCGAAAAAATAGCAGAGCTTGTGCCTGCTCCTTCGGGAGACGAAAACGCACCGCTTAAAGCGCTTATTTTTGACTCGGTATATGACAGTTACCGTGGCGTAATAGTCTATATAAGAGTAAAAGAAGGCTCGGTAAAGGTTGGCGACAGAGTGCGCATGATGGCGCACGGCTCGGAGTTTGACGTTGTTGAGGTCGGCTATATGAGACCTCTCGGACTTGAACCTTCCAAGGTGCTTCGTGCGGGCGAGGTAGGCTATCTTACGGCGAGCATTAAAAACGTGTCGGAAACCTCTGTGGGAGATACCGTAACCAATGCCGCAAGACCTACCGCAGAGCCGCTCCCCGGCTACCGCAAGGCTGTACCTATGGTTTTTTCGGGCGTTTATCCTGCGGACGGAGCAAAATACCCCGACCTTCGTGATGCACTCGAAAAGCTTCAGCTTAACGATGCGTCTTTATCTTTTGAACCCGAAACTTCGGTAGCGCTCGGTTTTGGTTTTCGCTGCGGTTTTTTGGGACTTCTTCATATGGAAATAATTCAGGAGCGCTTGGAGCGTGAATATAACCTTGACCTTGTTACCACCGCGCCGAGCGTTATTTATAAAATTGGGCTTACAAACGGCACGGAAATTATGCTTGACAACCCGACAAATATGCCGCCTATGGCAACGGTTGAATATATGGAGGAGCCTGTTGTGAACGCCTCTATAATAACGCCGAATGAATATGTGGGAAATATTATGGAGCTTTGCCAGGAACGCAGAGGCGTGTATAAAGATATGAAATATATAAGCGGAGACCGTGCGGAACTGCACTACGACCTTCCGCTTAACGAGATTATTTATGATTTCTTTGACGCAATAAAATCACGCACAAAGGGCTACGCTTCTTTCGATTACGAAATGAAGGGCTATGTGCGCTCAAAGCTTGTTAAGCTCGATATTCTTTTAAACGGCGATATGGTTGACGCACTTTCTTTCATTGTGCATGAATCAAAAGCTTACGCAAGGGCAAGGAGAATTGCCGAAAAGCTTAAAGAGAATATTCCCCGTCAGCTTTTTGAAGTGCCTATCCAGGCTGCAATCGGCGGCAAGATTATTGCAAGGGAGACTGTCCGCGCAATGCGCAAAGACGTGCTTGCAAAGTGTTACGGCGGCGATATTACAAGAAAGAAAAAACTTCTCGAAAAGCAGAAGGAAGGCAAAAAACGTATGCGACAGGTCGGCTCGGTTGCCGTTCCGCAGGAAGCGTTTATGTCCGTGCTGAAATTGGATGAGTAAGATGAAAGGTCTTTATATTCACATTCCTTTTTGTTTGTCAAAATGTTTATATTGCGATTTTAACTCATATGCCGGGAAGCTTGCTCTTGCTTCGCCTTACGTTTCTGCGGTTTTGAAAGAGGCGGAAAAGTTTTCGGGGAGCAGAGTTGATACCGTATATATAGGCGGAGGAACGCCGACAGCGCTGCCGCTTTCCGAAATTGAAAGGCTGATATGCGGTATAAGAGATATTTTTGATATAGATAAAGCTGCGGAATTTACTGTTGAAATGAATCCCAAAACGGCAGACAGAGAGTATCTTAAAACGCTTAAAGAAATTGGCGTAAACCGCATAAGTATCGGAGCGCAGAGCTTTAATGACGATATTTTAAAAAGGATAGGGCGTGCGCATAAAGCTTCGGATATATATTCCGCCGCAGAAACTTGCCATGCCGCAGGCATTGAAAATTATAGTCTTGACCTTATGTTTTCACTTCCGGGGCAAACCATGAAGGATTGGACGGATACTCTTGAAAATGCGCTGAAATGCGAGCCTAAGCATATTTCCGCCTATGGGCTTAAAATTGAGCATGGAACACCGTTTTACAAAAAAGGCGTAAAACCTCTTTCCGAGGAGCTTGACCGTGAGATGTACCACTTTGCGGCTGAATTTTTTGCCGAAAACGGGTTTATACAGTATGAAATTTCAAACTTTGCGCTTAAAGGAAGAGAAAGCCTTCATAACCTTAAATACTGGCGTTGCGAGGAATATTTCGGGCTTGGCGCAGGCGCACACGGATATATTACAGATAGCGGCAAAAAGGTAAGGAGCGCAAACGTTAAACCGATTGAAGAATATATATTAAAAATAAACGAAAACGGCACAGCCGCAGAAGAAAAAAATATCCTCACTAAGGAGGATATTTTAACCGAGAAAATCATAATGGGTTTAAGGCTTACGGAAGGTATTCCGCAGGAGCTTGTTTCGTCCGAAAAAGCCGCTTTATATATAAAAAACGGCTTTATGGAGCGTGTAGAAAGTAATATCCGATTCACCTTAAAGGGTTTTGACGTATCAAACACAATTTTGAGTGATTTAATTTAAAAGGCTTTAAGCTGTCGCTTAATCGGAAGCGGCGGCTTTTTTCATAAGCTCTTTACCTGCGTTCCATGCTTTGCCGACTTTTTTGCCGACAACATAGTAGCCCGATTTGAATTGGTCGAAAATAAGAGCTTTAACCTTTGTCGGGTCAATTTTTCCGTCATCACCCACAACATTTTCGTCTGCGCTTACGTTTATAATTTTTCCGACAACGGCATACATATTTTCCGTTTCGACAATTTCCGCAAGCTCACATTCGAGCGTAACGGGATATTCCGTAATTACAGGGGCGTTTACAAACTCGCTTTTTTCGGCATGACAGCCGCTTTTTTCAAATTTATCCGCCATTTTGTTTCCGGTAGCTATGCCGAAGAAGTCTGCCGATTCCATGTTGCTAACATCGGCAATACTGACCGTAAAAGCTTTTGTTTTAAGAATATTTTGTGTTGTTTTGTGTTCTTCGTCAATGAACAGCGAAATCTTATCCATATCGTTAATCATTGCCCAAGCCGCATTCATAGCGTTTACCGTGCCTTTTTCGTCATATGCGGCAACAATAGCCACAGGCATCGGGAAAAGCGCAGGCATAGAACCTAAATTTTTTCTCATAGTTATTACCTACATTTTGTTTATATTATTATTTTACCATATTAAAAAAAATAATCAAGCTAAATATAAAACGTGCGTAAAGTTACCCTTGACTAACCGTCCTTGTTGTGGTAGAATATACTTGATAAACGGAAAGTTTTGTAAAATTCTGACCGCAAATCAAAAAAGAAAAATCTGACCCGACAGCATATTTTTGTCTTACGGGAAAGAACGTAGTAAAACAGCTTTTTTATGCGCTCTTTTCGCCGTTATGAAAAGGGCGTTTTTCATTTAAAAAGGAAAGGAAGAAAAGAAATGGACGGTGGCAGAGTTGCTTTAATAGGCATTATAGTTGAAAATCCCGACAGCGTAGACAGGCTCAACTCAATACTTCATGAGTACAGAGAATATGTGCTCGGACGTATGGGACTTCCGTACGCAAAGCGTGGAATTTCCGTGATAAGCGTTGCCGTGGACGCTCCGGGAGACGTTATTTCGGCGCTTTCGGGCAAGCTCGGAAATCTTAAAGGAATAAGCACAAAAACAATTTACTCAGCTGTATAATATTGAAAGGAACGAAAAATATGTATAATCCAAAATCACTTTCGGCGGACGAATTTATAAACCATGAAGAAATACTCGAAACGCTTAAATATGCTGATGAAAACAAGGATAATATTCCGCTCATTGACAGCATAATTGAAAAAGCAAAGCTCAGAAAAGGGCTTACTCACAGAGAGGCTTCTGTGCTTCTTGCGTGCGAACTGCCCGATAAAATTGCGGAAATTTACAGCCTTGCCGAACAGATAAAGAAGGATTTTTACGGCAACAGAATAGTAATTTTTGCGCCGCTTTATCTTTCAAACTATTGCGTTAACGGCTGTGTTTACTGCCCGTATCATATGAAAAACAAGCATATTCCCCGTAAAAAGCTTACCCAGGAAGAAGTAAAGAAGGAAGTAATAGCGCTTCAGGATATGGGGCATAAAAGGCTTGCCATTGAATCGGGCGAGGACCCGGTTAATAACCCGATTGAATATATACTTGAATGTATAAACACAATTTATTCGATTAAACACAAAAACGGCGCAATTCGCCGTGTAAACGTGAATATTGCCGCAACTACGGTTGAAAACTACCGCAAGCTTAAAGAAGCAGGTATAGGCACATATATTCTTTTCCAGGAAACATACCATAAAGAAAGCTATCTCAAGCTCCATCCGACAGGACCGAAGCACGACTATAACTACCATACAGAAGCTATGGACAGAGCCATGGAGGGCGGCATTGACGACGTAGGTCTCGGCGTTCTTTTCGGCCTGGAGCTTTATCGCTATGAGTTTGCTGGGCTTCTTATGCACGCAGAGCATCTTGAAGCCGTACACGGAGTAGGACCGCATACAATAAGCGTACCGAGAGTTAAACGTGCGGACGATATTGACCCCGACGCTTTCGATAACGGAATAAGCGATGAGATTTTTGCAAAGCTTTGCGCACTTATCAGAATAAGCGTGCCTTACACGGGTATGATTATTTCAACGAGAGAAAGTCAAAAGGTTCGTGAAAACGTAATTCGTCTCGGCGTTTCGCAGATTAGCGGCGGTTCAAGAACGTCTGTCGGCGGTTACAGCGAGGAGGAACGTCCTCACGACACCGAGCAGTTTGATGTTTCCGACCAACGCTCGCTTGACGAGGTTGTGCATTGGCTTATGGATATGGGCTATATTCCTTCGTTCTGTACGGCTTGCTACCGTGAGGGCAGAACGGGCGACCGCTTTATGAGCCTTTGCAAATCTGGGCAAATTCAGAACTGCTGTCACCCGAATGCGCTTATGACGCTTAAAGAATATCTTATGGACTACGCTTCGGAAGAAACGAAAAAAATCGGTGAAGCGCTTATTCAGGCAGAACTTAATAATATTCCGAAAGAAAAAGTCAGAGAGATATGCCGTGAACATCTTGAAAAAATCGAAAACGGCATAAGAGATTTCAGATTTTAAAGGAAAGTGAAAAATATGAGTTTAAATGCTTCCCCCTCGGCGGAACGCACGCATATTGCTTTTTTCGGCAGGCGAAATGTCGGTAAATCGAGCGTTATAAACGCCGTTACAGGGCAGTCACTGTCGATTGTGTCCGCCGAAAAAGGCACAACCACAGACCCTGTAAAAAAGGCTATGGAGCTTCTTCCGCTAGGACCTGTTGTTATTATCGATACCGCAGGGATTGACGACGAAGGCGCTCTGGGCGAAAAACGTGTGAAAAAGAGCCTTGAAACGCTTAATATTACGGATATTGCCGTGCTTGTTACGGACGGCGAGCCGAGTGAATATGACGAAAAGCTTGTTGAGGAATTTAAAAAAAGGAATATTCCGTATATTTTGTGCTATAACAAAAGCGATTTAAAAAGAGCGGAGGTTAAGGATAAAAACGAAATAAATGTCAGCGCAAAAACAGGCGAGGGCATAAACGGGCTTAAAGAGCTTATCGGGCGTTTTGCCGTGAAAAAAGATAAGCCGCTTGTTTCCGACCTTATTTCCGCAGGCGATACAGTCGTGCTTGTAACGCCTATTGACAGCGCCGCACCTAAGGGCAGACTTATTCTGCCGCAGCAAATGGTGCTTCGGGATGTGCTTGACAGCCATGCGGTGTCGCTTGTCGTTCAGGACGACGAGCTTGAAACGGCGCTTTCACGCCTTTCGTCTCCGCCGAGACTTGTCATTTGCGATAGTCAGGTTTTCAGCAAGGTGGCAAAAATTGTGCCTGAAAATGTGCCGCTCACCTCTTTTTCTATTGTTATGCTTCGGTATAAGCTTGGCATAGAAACGGCTTTTAAGGCTTCGGAGGCGCTTGATTTGCTTAAAGCAGGGGATAAGGTGCTTATTTCCGAGGGCTGTACCCACCACCGCCAATGCGACGATATAGGTACGGTAAAGCTGCCCGGCTGGCTTGAAAATTTTGCGGGAGCAAAGCTCGATTTTTCTTTTACCTCAGGCGGCGAGTTCCCCGAAGATGTTAGCAAATATAAGCTCGTTGTGCATTGCGGAGGCTGTATGCTTAACGATGCGGCAATGAGAGCAAGGTCAGAAATTTGCAGTACGCAGGGAGTGCCGTTTACAAACTACGGCGTTGTGATTTCCAAAATTCATGGGATTTTGGAAAGAGCGTTGAAAATTTTTGAAGAATAAAAACGTAGGGGCGGCAATTTGCCGCCCGAAAATTTTGTTAGTAAAACTATATATTTGGAAATATGCCTTCCCCTCATTGGGAAAGTCTTTATTTATAGCGGACAATGCTTTCATCGCCTCGAAATATCTGTCAACAAAAAGGACATTTAACAAAATGGCATGTCTCCACCTGTCATATTTTAACGTTAGCACCTAATCTATTGTGTAAAATCTTTCTTTTTTCAATAAAATTTTTATTAAATCAACGATAACGCCAATTCCAAATAATCCAAACGTAAATAGATATAGTATTCCAATACCTATTTTCTCCTCATAAAATTTATGAAGACCAATGTTTTTTATTAGAAGTAAACGCATTATCGGTTGAAAGTGTTGTATATATATCCATATCAAAAGGAATAGTTTTTGGATTTTCAGGCTGATTTTTAATATATGTCAATAAACCTATTATTTCCATAACCACACTTTCTTTTTGTGCTTTGTGTAAAAAATATGTTGAATCAAAAATAGTAAATGTTAAAACTGGTTCGTTTAAGTCATTTATGTATATTCTCAATTCAGAACTCGTGCACTTATTTGTTACTTTTCTTTTTCCTGATGCTCCGATTACTGCACCTACACCACCAAGCATTATACCACCTACAAGAGCACTACCAGATTTTCCACTGATAATGGTTTGTCCGTCTTCTTTTAATTCAAAATCAATTATGTCTTTATATGAACAAACTTTGACTTTTGATGTTAGATTCTTTTTGAACTCAAATATACCAGAGAAAAAAACTTTAACAAATGCAACATTTTGATTTTTATCATCTATATAAATAGTATTTATTTTGGAAATATTCCATCCGGATTTATAATTTGAATACGCATACTTTCTAGATATAACAAAACCTGCTTGTAACAAATTTTGTTCAATGGAGTTGTTATACTCTTCAATTACCGATATTTTTTTCATTAGAAATTTCTCCAGTCTTATTATATTTTTCTTGCACTCTTTAATGTGAAAATTAATAAAACTCCTTTCATATTTCCATAAATTAAAAAAGTGTGCAACTCATCGAAGCTGCACACCGAAAAACGCAAACTCCGATTGTTGTCACACAAATTTAATAGAACAGGTTGTATCTTATCTTGCCCTGATTAAGGAATTTGCATTTTTACCAAAAAATTCAAAAACAGGGTAAGACAAAAAAGAGTATGATACTCCAATAAAAATAAAGATACCACCTCAATATTTTACTATTAAATTTATGTGACATATATATTATATATCTAAATTAGAAAAAAATCAATAACAAATTATTTTTTATAAGCATTTTCAAGAAAACGATTAACATAAATATTGACATTATTCCGAATATGGTATAGCAGAGCAATCCGTGAATTTATACGTTTAATGGCAAAAAATTTGGGCTATAATTTAAGCTGGGGCAGCGTTAAAAAAAGTGAAATTCTTAACGCTTCAATCCTTTCGGTTGATGATTATAAGGTGCTTATTGACATTTTAAAAAATGCGTTACTGCAGCAGTACAGAACATGAAGAAAATTGGAAATATCCCATGGAAGAGGGATATACACTTTTTATCAACAATGATGAAATATCTAATATATACAACAAAAACCCACCTGAAAATGGTGGGTTTGTCAGTAGTCTGG
>CACZWA010000010.1 GCA_902784685.1 uncultured Ruminococcus sp. | reverse complement strand
ATATGGTTGCCAAGATAAACATCTACATTTCTGTCTTTGATTTTATCCATAGAAGCGAAAAAATCGTTTCGGCATTGCATTGAAAGCCCGTATTTATCAAGATAATCTTTTCTCATTGTGTTTACGCCTATGCCGCCCATAAGTGCCGCATGAAAGGTTTTTTCCCCTTCTTTAACATCAAAGAAAAATGTGGTTGTTCCTAAGGTATGTCCCGGCGTTGAAACGCACTCTATATGCGCGTTCCCAAGTTCGATTATACTGCCGTCATCAAGCAGAACATCAGGCGTGAAAGTTCCCGCAAAATCCATATTATATTCGGGAGCATAGCTTAACGGCACTTTCCCTTCTGCGCAGGGCGCGTCGGCCCTTCCGAGAAAGGTTTTTGCCCCGGTAAGCTCTTTAAGCGCCTTTGTTGCGCCGAAATGGTCAATATGTCCGTGCGTATGAACAATATATTTTATATTCATCGGGTCAAGCCCAACCTTATATATATTATGCAGTACAAGATAAAGAGACTCAATATAGCCGCTGTCTATAAGTATAAGCCCGTCACCGGTATCAATTATATGCGTGGAGGCAGGCACTGTGCCTACAAAATACACGTTACCGATAATTTTAAACGGCGGGTAATATCCTTCCCACGGTTTTGACATTAAATGCATATATGTCACCCTATTTTTCAATAAACTCAAATGTTAAGTGAAAAATCCTTTCTTCGCCCGGCTTTATGAACTCAAGGACGCCTTTCTCTCTCATAACATCTCTGCCGTCCGGAAGACAGTTGCCCGGTTCAAGCCCCAATACATATTCCCCTTCGCCCATCATTTTCCACTCCGTGAAAAATTTAAGCTCCTCGGTGTCAAAATGAATTGAAACACCTTTGCCTATATCTTTATTATATATGCTTACAGCTGTCTTACCGCTCAATTTATGATAGTAGCATTTTTCTTCATACTCTGCTTGCGGTTTTTCCATAACAAGGCAATTTTCAATGCCTTCCTCCGAGTGCTTGTTTCTCGGCAACACTTCACTTGACGGCACTTTTACCTCGGCATTTTCGGAAAGAAGCGGATAACCCATATTGCAATGATAAAGAATTTCGAGCGGTGTTTCTGCCGTACCTATATTTTTTATTTTATCCGTAAGATAAATTTTATTTTCTCCTATCGGGCAAATATATTCACGCTCAAGCAAAAGCTTATGCGCAAAAAGTGCGGCATCAAGAACTTTTGTCCTTATTTTTATTTCTTTGTCCGTTATTTCGTAGCATGCGCTTTCGCAAGGCGTATTTGAAATCGTTCCGTGCAGGGGCAATTCTTCTCCGTTATCTATACACGGTGAGCCGACCGCCGTAAGACCGCAGGTTGTAAAAAAACCTGCTGTGAAGGATTTAAGAAAGCCTGCTCCCGTTCTGTCATAATATTTAGGCGAAACATAGCCGCAAGGAGCAAAAAAGCCCATATTATCACCTTTAAAAGCAAGTCTTGAAATATCCGCACAACGGTCAAGCGATACGGAAAAATCAAGTCCGCCGCCGTTTCTGACATTATAAAGTCTCATTCCGTCACCTTTTCCGCCAACAAGGCGAACTTCATCAACGCCGTAAACCTGCTGATGATTTGAAATATATTTTTTCATTTTGCATTTCCTTTCTTTTTTCAAAATTAAAATGAGGAACTGTAAAGAACTCTTCACAAGTCAAAAGATGTAGTGCTTCAAAGTTCTGCATTCCTCATTATCTGTTACTGTATAAGTTTAATCTGCATATCCGTTAGGATTGTTTACCTGCCAGTTCCAGCCGTCCCTGCACATATCTTCAAGGTCAAGCTTCGCCGTCCAGCCAAGCTCTTTTTCCGCCTTTGAAGCGTCGGCATAGCAAGCCGCAATATCTCCGGGGCGGTTCGGACATATTTTATATTTTACCTCTCTTCCGGACGCTTTTTCAAACGCTTTTACCATTTCAAGCACGGAATATCCGTTCCCCGTGCCTACGTTATAAATATACACTCCGGGGTGTCCGCTCTTTTTCTCTACCGCTTTAACATGCGCCAAACTCAAATCAACAACGTGTATATAATCTCTTACACCGGTGCCGTCCTTTGTCGGATATTTGTCACCGAAAACGGAAAGCTGCGGCAATTTACCGATTGCAACCTGCTGAATATACGGCATAAGATTGTTCGGTATTCCCTTCGGGTCTTCACCTATTTTACCGCTCTTGTGTGCGCCTATCGGATTAAAATAGCGAAGAATTGTTATGGAAAAATTATTATCTGCCGTGTACAGATCCTGCAAAATGCCCTCTATCATAAGCTTTGTCGAGCCATACGGATTTGTTGTGGAAAGCGGAAAATCTTCCTTTATCGGAAGGCTTTTCGGCGAGCCGTAAACCGTGGCAGAGGACGAAAATACAATATTGTAAACGCCGTGTTTGCGCATAATGCTAAGCAAGTTCAGCGTGCCTGTTATATTATTATGGTAGTAGGTGAGCGGCTTTTCAACGCTTTCTCCAACGGCTTTAAGACCGGCAAAATGAATTACGGAATCGAATTTTTCCGAGCTGAAAACCTTATCTACTGCGTCATAGTCAAGAAGGTCTGCTTTGTAAAATTTAAAGTCCTTTCCTGTAATCTCTTTTATGCGTTCCAATGATTTTTCGCTTGAATTGGAGAGATTATCAAGCACGGATATTTCGTATCCGCCTTCAAGTAATTCAACGCAAGTATGGCTTCCTATAAAGCCTGCTCCTCCTGTAACAAGAATTTTCATTTTATCATTTCCTTCCAAAATTAATGTTTTCGTGTTTTTATATATACTATGCTTCCGACAGCGCTTCCGCAAAAATCAAGCGCAACATCACGCAGCATCCCTGCCCTTCCCGGCACAAAAAGCTGATGTATCTCATCGCTCGCCGCATAAAAAAGGCAATATAGAAGCGCAACGGCAAAAGCATATTTATATTTTCCGCTGTATTCTCCGGCAAGCGCCGAGGAAATAATCCCCAGAACCATAAAAAGGAAAAAGTGTGCGGTTTTGCGCAGATAATGCTCAATAAGCCCGAAAAATCTTCCTGCTTTTCCGTCTTCATCATCTGCATTACTGTTTACATCTATTCCGAAAACCTTTTCGATTGTCGTAATTACCTTTTTTGCGAGGTCACGGCTTAAACTTGCCGAATCCTCCGCCCTTTGCGACGAAAACGAAAAGATAAGCGCAGACCAAAGCACAAGGGCAACAAAAAGTATTATTTTTTTGTTCATTTTTCAGTTCCTATTCTACGCCAAAATAAATGGCGGCATATTTTTCATAATATGAATAAATCTGTGCTTTTTGTTCTGCCGAGAGTCTCTGTGAAAGAATTTCTCTCACTCTGCCATAGTTAAGCGTGCCGCTCTCCAGCATTGCCTTTACTTCTTTTCTGTCCTCTGCTGTTGCGGCGGATTTGCAAATATTTATAACCGCAACCTTATCGGCAGTTGACACCATTGCCTGAATATCGGAAATTTCTTTCTGCGTAAGCTCGCTCACGTTTTTTATTCTCGGAGCAGGTTTTTCTTGTTCGGCAGGTTTCTTTACGGTATATGTTTTTCCGTCTTTTGCAATGATTTCCTCCGTCTCGCCGTCTTCTTCCCCTGCAAGCTCGTAAACCTCTCCGTCCTCACCGGTAACGGTACTCGGGCTTTGTTCTTCCTTCTTCTGAGAAAGCTCCACTTTTATATTTTCATCTATAATCTCATTATATGCTTTATCGAAAACATAATCTACAGCTATTTTACCTACAACCAGTACAGCGGCGGAGACAACCGCAAACACCGCCAAAACAGCAATAATAACCTTCTTTTTTTTAGTCATTTAAACCACCTCAAAATGCATAATTACCTTTTAGAAGCAGCCTTGCATTATTTTCAAGTCTATCTGTAAGCTGCTGTCCGTATTTTCTGCTGATTTTATGAAGGGCACGCTGAATATTCGGCTTTCTGTCTGTAAGGTTATGGGTATCAGACCCTATAACCACCGGTTTATTATTTTGTAGCAGCTTGTTAATAATCTTTCTGCGGCTTATTCTTCCTACACTTGCGGCATTTATCTGAATACATACCTCCATATCGGTAAGTGTGTCGATTTTTTCTCTGTTTGCGGCAATATCGTAATATCTTTCAACATGCGCCATTATCGGTGTAAGATTTCTTGCCGTAACGGCATATATCTCGTTAAAAACCCATCCCGTCCAGTCATTCATCGGCATTTCGAGCAGGATGCATTTCGTTCCTTCTATGCATAGCTTCTCAAGCCCCGCCTGCGTAGAAATTCCGGGTGAAACCGCAACCTCTGCGCCAAGAAGGAGCTTTATTTCGTATTTGCTGCCAAGCGCCTTTTTTAAGGCGTCCGCAGCTTTTTGCCTTTTTTCAAGGAATTCTCCGAGATCCTCATGTTCAAAGTTAAAATGGGGAGTTGCGACAATGGTGTCAACTCCCTGCTCTTTTTCAAGGTCAATCATCTGAACTGACATATCAACATTTTTTGAACCGTCGTCAATTCCGGGGAGTATATGCGTATGAAAATCCGTCATTTCTGCCACCCCTGCAAAATATTTTCCCTTATAAGTCAAAAGACTTAACTTTTCCTTTGCGCAAAAACCTATACTCTATAAAGTTAGTCTTTATAATCATTATATCCTTTGCCGTATCTGTAACCGTACTTATATCCGTATTTATAGCCATACTTATATCCGTACTTATATTTTCTGCCGTATCTGTAACCGTATTTGCGTTTTGAATATCCGCCGATATACAAAGCGTCTTCATATGCATTAAGCAAAAATCCCGCCACTCTTGCTCCTGCAAAGTTGAGTGATTTTATGCAGCGTTCAAGCTCGTCACGTCCTGTAACGTTATGCCTTACAACAAGCACCGCACCTGTAACTTTTTTTGCAAGAAGCAATCCGTCGGTAACAATATTAACAGGCGGAGTATCTATGAAAATGTAATCATACGATTCCGAAAGCTCCTTCAAAACCTCGTCCATTTCATTAGAGCCGAGAAGCTCCGCAGGGTTCGGAGGAATGTGCCCCGAAGGTACTATATCCATATTGTACACATTATTATGCGTAATAACGCTTTTAAGCTCCGAAAAGCCGCCGAGAACATTTGAAAGCCCTTCTTTGCTCGTTAGCTTAAAGTATTTATGAACCTTCGGCTTTCTCATATCGGCGTCAACCAGAATAACTTTACTTCCCATTTGCGCAAAAGATATTGCAAGATTTATACAGCTTGTGGATTTTCCTTCACTCTGATTTGCGCTTGTAACAATTATCGACTTGCAGCCTTTAACGTCTTTAAGCGAAAACATTATATTCGTTCTCGCCGATTTATATGCCTCGCTGACATTAAAATCCGTTTTTTCGCCAAGCATCGTTCTCTCGGCTTTTTCATTAAAGGCAAGTTCTCTTAATTCTTCCTCGCTCATTTCCTTTTTAGAGCTTACATTTTTTTTATCTTTTTTTGTAATGCCGTTTGCTTCTGCATTTTTCTTTAGAAAACTAAACATTTAAACCCGTCCTTTTTAAAACGTATATTAACATTATTTAAAGAAATCAGAATTATAATATATCGGGTATTACGCCTATAACGGGAATACCGAAACCTTTAAGGTCTTCTTCGCTTTTTATTCTCTTATCCTGCAATGCAATTATAACAATTACAGCCGCAGCAAGCAATCCGCCAATAAACGCGCCTATCATGGTCTGCATTGTTACATTCGGTGAAACCGGTGAGCGGCTTAAAGTACCTTCTTCTATAATTTTTATGGTGGGTATTCCCACAATGTCTTTAAGCTCTGTTGTCGCAACTGTCATAAGCGTGTCGACGATTTTTTTCGCATGCTCGGGATTCTCGCAGGTTACTTTTACTTCCAATACCTCCGTATCGTTTGCGGCAGACATGGAAAGCATACTTTTTATCTGTCCCGATGTATAGCCGAGCCCGCTTTGCTTTGCGACCTCGCTGATAACGCTTGTGCTTTTAAGCACCTCAATACATGTAAGAACCGACTTCTGCGACGCTGTAATTACCGATGTGCTTCTCTGCGTCTCGGAAGGCGCGCCTGCTTCTCCCATATATGTGTTTATATACATTTTACCGGTAGAAACATACATTTTTGTAACCATGTAATTGGTGTATCCGTATGCTGCTCCACCAAAAACTAACACGCACAGCAAAATTATCCACCAACGTTTAAGCAAAATACCCAAAAGCTCAAGAAAATTAATTTCGATTACTCCGCTTTCGCTTTCATTCATAATGCTCTCTCCTTTTCCTAAATCAAATCAAAATCTCCCATTATATATATTTTATCATATTTACAACCGCTTGTCAAGGAATAAAACTTAGATTTTACAGTTTTTGCCCAAGCCTCACGGAGGGCATTGCGTTAAGCGAAAGCTGCCCCGTTTTCCCGCTCATAAACTCGTGATACCCTGCGCAGGCAATCATAGCGGCGTTGTCCGTACAAAGCACAGGCCCCGGATAATACAGTTTTAAACCCCACTTTGCGGTTTCTTCCGCCATTTTTTCACGCAAACGGCTGTTTGAAGCGACTCCGCCTGCAAGGCATACCGTATCTGCCTTTTTCATTTTTGCCGCTTTTATTGTATTGCTTACGAGAATATCTGTAACCGCTTCCTGAAAAGAGGCGGCAATATCCGCACGGCTAAAATTCTCGCCCCTTTGCTCGGCATTGTGAACATAGTTCATAACCGCAGTTTTTACTCCGCTGAAGCTGAAATCAAGGCTATCGTTAAAATGAACTCTCGGAAACTGCACGGCGTTTCCGTTACCCTCTTTTGCAAGGCGGTCTATTTTCGGTCCTCCGGGATAACCGAGACCCAAAATCCTTGCGATTTTATCATATGCTTCTCCTGCGGCGTCGTCACGGGTCCTGCCGAGTATTTCAAAACTAAGATAGTCCTCCGCACAAACAATATGGCTGTGACCTCCCGATGCAACAAGACAGACAAACGGCGGCTTAACCTCAGGATGCGCAAGATAATTTGCGGCTATATGTCCCTCTATATGATGCACGGGTACAAGCGGCAAGCCTGCCGCATACGCCATAGCTTTTGCAAAAGATACTCCAACAAGCAGCGCTCCCACAAGCCCGGGCCCTGCCGTAACGGCAACCGCCGAAAGGTCGGAGAGTTTAACATTTGCGTCGCTCAGCGCTTTTTTTGTAACGGCACAAATCGCCTCGGTATGCTTTCTTGAAGCAATTTCCGGGACAACTCCGCCATAGAGCGTATGAATATCAATCTGTGAGGCAATAACATTTGATAGAATTTCTCTGCCGTCAAGAACCACCGAAGCGGCCGTTTCGTCGCAAGAGCTTTCAATTCCGAGAATAAGTGTATTCATAACAAAAATCCTTATCTTTTTTTGTAATTCTGTTTTATTATACCACCTTTTAAATTTAAAGTCAATATTGACATTCTCTGTGCCATATGATATAATAATACTAAATTAGTGTACTTTTTTATGATGGGAGGAAAGCATATGAGTACAATAAAAGAACAATTTGATATTACGGGCATGAGCTGTGCGGCGTGCAGCGCTCTTGTTGAAAAAAGCGTGCGTAAGCTTTCGGGCATTGACGACGTTAAGGTCAATCTTTTGGAAAACAGTATGGTTGCCGTGCATGACGAAAGCGTTACGGCAAACGATATAATAAACGCAGTTAAAAGCGGCGGCTACGGCGCAAGCCTGCACGGCGCCGAAAAAAGCGCTGTAAACGGCGAAGATTCCGAAACTGATGTTATGAAAAAACGGCTTATATATTCCGTCTGCTTTCTGATTCCGCTTATGTATGTTTCTATGGGACACATGATAAACGCTCCTTTTACGGAATTTTTTATGCAAAACGAATATCTTGCCGTCTATGCGCTAACCCAGCTTCTTTTGACGCTCCCTGTTATTTTTATCAATTTTAAATTCTTCCGCAGCGGAACAAAGGCTGTGCTTCACGGTGCGCCGAACATGGATACTCTTGTGGCTTCAGGCTCTGCGGCGGCGCTAATTTACGGCATATATTCGCTTTACTGTATCTGCATTTTCAGCGGCAAAGGCGATTTTCATGCGGCTCACGGATATGCCATGAATCTTTATATTGAGTCCTCCGCTATGATTTTGACTCTTATAACCGTCGGAAAATATCTTGAAGCCCGCGCAAAAAAACACACCTCCGACGCTGTTTCAGCTCTTATGAAGCTTGCTCCGCAGGAGGCGCACGTTATCCGTGACGGCAAGGAGCTTACCGTTTCTGCAGAGGAGCTTATAACAGGTGATGAAATAATCGTAAAAACAGGCGAAAGCATTCCCTGTGACGGCACTGTTACAGGCGGAAGCGGACTGGTTGACGAAAGCGCCGTTACAGGCGAAAGTATTCCGGTCACAAAAGAAAGCGGCGATAAACTGACCGGCGCAACCATTTTAAAAAGCGGCTATCTTACTTTCCGTGCCGAAGCAGTCGGAAAAGACACCATGTTTGCAAAAATAATTGAGCTTGTGCGAAGCGCCGCCGCAGACAAAGCGCCCGTTGCCCGTATTGCCGACAAGGTTTGCGGCGTGTTTGTGCCTGCAGTTATGCTCATTGCACTTGTCACTTTTATTGTATGGCTTATTCTCGGCAAAACCGTAGGCGAAGCCCTCGGCTTTGCAATTTCGGTACTTGTTATTTCATGCCCCTGCGCACTCGGACTTGCCACTCCTACCGCAATTATGGCAGGAACAGGCAGAGGCGCACAAATGGGAATACTTTTCAAAACCGCAAGCGCACTTGAAACTCTTGCGGGCGTGCAGGCGGTTGTTACCGATAAAACAGGTACTTTAACCTACGGAAAACCTACCGTAACCGATATAATCCCCTTTGAAAGCACAAGCGAGGATGAGCTTATTTCGCTCGCCGCCTCACTCGAAAGCAAATCGGAACACCCTCTTTCCATGGCAATACTTGAAAAAGCGGGGGAAAAAGCTTTAAGCGATGTAACCGACTTTTCGCAGATTTCGGGAGGCGGAATAAGCGGAAAAATAAACGGCAAAGAGCTTCTTGCAGGCAACGCAGAACTGCTTTACGGACATGGAATTGCTTTTAAACAAGCAGAAAATCTTTCGGCGGAAGGAAAAACCGTTTTGTATTTTGCCTATGACGGAAAATATATCGGGCTCATTGCCGTAAGCGACCTGCTTAAAGAGGACAGTGCGGTAGCGGTGGCGGAACTTAAAAAAAGCGGCGTAGAGGTTACAATGCTTACAGGCGACAACGAAACAACCGCAAAAGCAATTGCCGAAAAGGCAGGTATTGAAAGCGTTATTGCAGGCGTTAAGCCTGACGACAAAGAATCTGCCGTGAGAGGGCTTATGGCAGGCGGAAAAATCACCGCAATGGTCGGCGACGGAATAAACGACGCCCCTGCCCTTGCCCGTGCGGACATCGGCATTGCGATAGGCGGAGGCACGGACGCCGCAATAGACTCGGCTGACGTAATTCTTATGCACGGAAATTTCAGCGACTGCGTAAAGGCAGTAGGTTTAAGCCGTGCGGTAATGCGAAATATAAAGCAAAATTTGTTTTGGGCATTTTTCTATAACGTACTCGGAATACCGGTTGCGGCAGGCGTACTGTTTAGCCGCTTCGGAATAAAGCTTAATCCCATGATAGGCTCTTTTGCAATGAGCCTTTCGAGCCTGTTTGTGGTTTCAAATGCGCTCAGGCTTAGGTATTTCGGCAAAAAGGAAGAAACAAATCACATGGCTGAAAAAAATATTTTAAAAGGAGATAATAATATGGAAAAGACAATGAAGATTGAAGGTATGATGTGCAGTCACTGCACAGGCAGAGTCTCGGAGGCATTAAATGCCATTGACGGCGTAACGGCAACAGTAAGCCTTGATGACGGCGGAAAGGCTGTTATATCGCTGAAAAAGGACGTAGATGATGCCGTTTTAACAAAAGCGGTAACGGACGCAGGCTATAAGGTTATCAATATAAAATAAGAGAAAATTTTTCCTCTTAATCAAAAAAAGGTCCCATTTTAACAAATTTTTGTTGCACTTTGTAGAAAATTTGTCAAAGTGCTTGACAAAAACATTATTAACGATTAAAATATTACTGTATGCTAATATAAAACCGCAATAATGTGAAAGGATTTGTTTTTAATGGGACTTAATTTAGCGCAAAAAATCATAAAAGAACATCTTATAAGCGGTGAAATGACGCCCGGAAGCGAAATTTCCATCCGCATTGACCAAACTCTTACTCAGGACTCAACCGGAACTATGGCATACCTCGAATTTGAAGCCATGGGCGTTCCGAGAGTTAAAACAAAAAAATCTGTTGCTTATATAGACCACAACACCCTTCAGTCGGGCTTTGAAAACGCAGACGACCACAAATTCATTCAAACTGTAACTTCAAAGCACGGCATATATTTTTCACGCCCGGGCAACGGTATCTGCCACCAGGTACAGCTTGAGCGTTTCGGCGTTCCCGGAATGACGCTTCTCGGCTCGGACAGCCATACCCCCACAGGCGGCGGAATAGGTATGCTTGCAATAGGCGCAGGCGGCATGGATGTTGCGGTTGCAATGGGCGGCGGTCCTTACTACCTTACTATGCCGAAAGTTGTAAAGGTAAACCTTATCGGGAAGCTTTCTCCATGGGTTGCCGCAAAGGATATTATTCTTGAAGTTCTCCGAATTTTAACGGTTAAAGGCGGCGTGGGAAAAGTTATAGAATACTGCGGCGAAGGCGTTAAAACGCTTACCGTTCCGGAGCGTGCAACCATAACAAATATGGGCGCAGAGCTTGGCGCAACCACCTCAATATTTCCAAGCGATGAAATTACGCTTGCTTTTCTAAAAGCGCAGGGCAGAGAGGAAGATTTTACCGAAATTCTTCCCGATAAAGATGCAAAGTACGACGAGGAAATCACAATTGACCTCGGAAAGCTCACTCCGCTTGCGGCAAAACCGCATATGCCTGACAGAGTTGACACGGTTGAAAATATTGGCAAAATAAAAGTTGACCAGGTTGCTATCGGAAGCTGTACAAACTCATCTTATATGGATATGATGAAGGTTGCAAAAATATTAAAAGGCAAAACCGTTCATCCGGACGTGAGCCTTGTAATTGCTCCCGGCTCAAAGCAGGTTCTTACCATGCTTGCCGAAAACGGCGCTCTTGCCGATATGGTCAGCGCAGGCGCAAGAATTTTGGAGAGTGCGTGCGGTCCGTGTATCGGTATGGGTCAGTCGCCAAAAACGGACGCTGTATCGCTCCGTACATTTAACCGTAACTTCGAGGGCAGAAGCGGCACCAAATCCGCTCAGGTTTATCTTGTAAGCCCCGAAACAGCGGCAGTCAGCTCACTTACGGGCGTACTCACCGACCCCAGAGAGTTCGGCGATTGTCCACAGATTGAAATGCCCGAAAAATTCAAGATTAACGATAATATGGTAGTTGCTCCCGCTCCCGAAAACAACGATGTTGAAGTAGTGAGAGGTCCTAACATAAAACCGTTCCCGATAAACAAACCGCTTGCAGACACAATAACGGGAAAAGCGCTTATAAAGGTTGAGGATAACATAACAACAGACCACATTATGCCCTCTAACGCAAAGCTGCTTCCCTTCCGCTCAAATATTCCGTACCTTTCGGAATTTTGCCTTGTGCCTTGCGACCCCGATTTTCCGAAAAGAGCCAAGGAAAACGGCGGCGGCTTCATAATCGGCGGCAGTAACTACGGTCAGGGTTCGAGCCGTGAGCATGCGGCGCTTGCTCCGCTTTACCTCGGCATTAAGGCTGTTATAGTTAAATCTTTTGCAAGAATACACGTTGCAAACCTTATAAATTCAGGAATACTTCCGCTTACTTTCAAAGACCCGTCAGACTATGACAGAATTGACCGTGATGACGAAATAAAAATCGAAAATGCCGTTCAGCAGGTAAAAGCAGGCGGCGATATTATAATTAAGAACGTCACAAAAGGCATAGATATTGTAACGGAAACGGTTTTATCCGACCGTCAGATTGATATGATGCTTGCAGGCGGACTTCTTAACTATACAAGAGAAAACAACTAAAAAGTATATGAACGGAGATGTGCTTATGGCAGAGAACAAGAAGGTTTCGAGTGTTGTAATAAGAAGGCTTCCGCGCTATTACAGATATCTCGGCGATTTACTTTCCGCAGGAACAAAGCGAATATCCTCAAAAGAGCTTAGTGAGCTTATGAACGTTACTGCCTCGCAGATTAGACAGGATTTTAACTGTTTCGGCGGATTCGGTCAGCAGGGCTACGGCTATAACGTCGAATATTTGTATAACGAAATAAGCGACCTTCTCGGCATAAGAAAAGGCAGAACTATGGTAATTGTCGGAACAGGCAACCTCGGTATGTCTATTGCCGGCTACGCAAATTTTAAAAAGCGAGGCTTTTCAATTATCGGTCTTTTCGACCATAACCCTCAGCTTTACGGAAAAGAAATAAACGGCGTTAAAATTCAGCCCGTAACCGACCTTGAAAGCTTTTTAACGAGTCACAATGTCGATATTGCCGTGCTGACAATGCCAAAAGAAAGCGTTAGGGAGGTTCTTCCCATTATTAAGGGCAGAGTTAAAGGTATATGGAACTTCTCTCATACGGAAATTCCGCAGGACAGCGCACTTTCTGTTGAAAACGTGCATTTAAGCGACAGCCTTATGACCCTTTCATGCAAAATCGCAAGAAATGAGCTGAAAAATAAATAACAAGGAAGTAAATAAAATGTCCGAACTTTTTGAAATAATTATGATTTTAAGCTTTGGGGCTTCGTGGCCCATGAACGTGCTGAAATCTTACCGAAGCCGCACCGCAAAAGGCAAAAGCCTTGGTTTTTTATGCCTTATATTTTTCGGATATATAGCAGGAATTATATCAAAGCTCATAAATGAAGCTTATATGGCAAGCTTCCGTGAAAAATGGTATGTGCTGTTTTTCTATGTGCTTAACCTTTTAACGGTCGGCGCAGACCTTGTACTTTACGCAAGAAACAGACGGCTCGATATTATTGCGGAAAAAGAAAAATAATTTTATCCTTGCTTTTTACGCTTTTATGGGTTATAATATATATGTTGCCTTATAAGGCTATAAGTTTTTGGATTTATAAACAAAAGGAGTTCAGTTTAAAATGTTAACAGCAATTGTCGGTATAAACTGGGGCGACGAAGGCAAAGGCCGTATGGTTGACCTGCTTTCGAGCGATTACGACGTAGTTGTTCGCTATCAGGGCGGAAACAATGCCGGACACACCGTTATTAACCATCTCGGAAAATTCGTTTTGAATCTTCTTCCTTCGGGAATACTCCGTGAGGACGTTGTAAACGTTATGGGTAACGGTATGGTTATTGATATTGAGCATCTTGTCGGCGAAATGGCGCGCCTTCGTGAAAAAGGCGTTAAAATAAGCCCCGAAAACCTTAAAATAAGTGACAGAGCGGTAATTTGTATGCCGTATCACGTTATGCAGGACTGCCTTGAAGAGGACAGGCTCGGCGATGCAAAATACGGCTCAACACGCCGTGGCATAGGCCCCGTTTACGGCGATAAATACCTCAAAAAAGCCATAAGAATGGGCGACCTTCTTCAGCCCGAAAGCACAAAGAAACGTCTTGAAGGTATTGTTGAATGGAAAAACCTCACAATTAAAGGCGCATACGGAGCGGACGAAATTAAACTTTCCGATATGCTCTCATGGCTAAAAAAATTTGGCGATGAGCTTAAAGATTACGTTTGCGATACAGGCGTGTATCTCGAAAACGCCTTAAAGCAGGGCAAAAAGGTTATGTTTGAGGCTCAGCTCGGCGCTCTCCGTGATATAGACTACGGAATTTATCCCTACACGTCATCTTCTTCCGTTATTGCCGCTTATGCACCCATTGGCGCAGGCATTGCAGGCAGAAAAGTTGACGAAACAATAGGCATAATGAAAGCATATTCAACGTGTGTCGGCGAAGGTCCGTTTGTTACCGAGCTTTTTGGTGACGAGGCGGAAACCTTACGAAAAGCCGGCGGTGAATACGGCGCCGCAACAGGCAGACCCAGAAGAGTCGGTCCGTTTGATGCCGTTGCTTCAAGATACGGCGTAAGAGTTCAGGGTGCGGATTCTATTGCCCTTACAAAGCTTGATATTCTTTCGGGAATCAATCCTTTGAAGGTTTGTACAGGATATAAAATCGGCAACGAAGTTACCGAAAACTTTCCCTTTGGCGATATAATAAACGAGGCAAAGCCTGTTTACGAGGAGCTTCCAGGCTGGCAGGGCGATATTTCTTCTTGCCGCAAGCTTGAAGAGCTTCCCAAAGAGGCAATTGACTACATAAAATATATCGAAAAAGCGGTTGATTGTAAAATTTCTTATGTTTCTGTCGGTCCTGACCGTGAACAGTACATAAAGCTTTAAAGTTAAATAACGGAGTAAGGAGCGTGGAGTTACATTAAAATCTCCACTCTCCACTCTTAATACCTTTATATGCCCCCTTAGTTAAATGGATATAATAAACCCCTCCTAAGGGTTAGTTGTGAGTTCGATTCTCGCAGGGGGTGCCAAAACAAAAATCCTGCCCGCAAGGGTGGGATTTTTGTTTTGTATTATTCATTTTTCAATATTCAGTACTCATTATTCATTAGACCGTACAGGATTTTTAATGAATAATGAAGTCGCTGTGCTAATGAATATTGAATATTGAAATAATAGTTGCATTTAAACTATTTGTTTTTCACATTGAAAAACGAGAAGGCTCAACTCTGTTTTTACAAAATATCCTCTTATATTTTCCTGTC
>CACZWA010000009.1 GCA_902784685.1 uncultured Ruminococcus sp. | reverse complement strand
GGTATGCCGTCACTCTTTAAAATTACTATATCCATATCGTTTTCGGGCATTTCAATTTTACCCTTAATTCCGTCAACAAAGGAAATGCGGTTTTCCTCGCTTCCGGGTGAACGAAGCCTTAAAACATAACTTTCGCCTGCGTCAAGCTTTTCTTTAACCTGTTCAAGCGTCAGGTTTCTGCACCTTGTCCATTTGCCGTAATACCCTGTGCGCACTTTTTCTTTATCCTGCTGTGCTTTTATGCTTTCCATATAGTCCGCTCCGCAAAAGCACGGGTACGCAAGCCCTTTTCTTATAAGCTCTTTTGCGTATGTCTGATATATCTCACGGCGTCTACTCTGCACATACGGACCGTACTCTCCGCTTTCTTTTTCAAAGCCGAGAACTCCTTCATCGGGAGTTATGCCAAAGGCTTTAAGCCCTTTTATAATCTCGCTTACGCCGTCGTCAATTTCACGTTTTTTGTCTGTATCTTCAATTCGGAGATAAAATGTACCGCCGCTTTCTTCAGCCACTCTCTTTGAAACAAGTGCCGCAAAAAGACCGCCTATATGCAAAAATCCCGTAGGGCTGGGCGCAAACCTTGTCACCTTGCCGCCGCCGTTTCTTCTCGGATATATTTTCTCATAGTCCTGCGGCGTTTTCGTAATATTCGGCAGAAGAAGCTCCGCAAGTGCATTGTAATCCATATTTAATTGTCCCCTTTCGTGTGTTTACAGATAGCCGTTTGTAAAAGTCTTAAAACATCTTTTAGTGATTTTTATAAAATTATATGAGAACATTTTTCCGATTTTAGGCTTCCCTTTGAGGGGAATGCTTCGGAAAATTATTCTTTTTTCATTTACAAGCGTCTACATATTTATAAATAATATTTTACCAAAAAAATCAGCCGTTGTCAATCATATTAAGAAGCTCCGAAACAATCTCGGCTTCTTTAACTTTTTTTATAATTTCGCCTTTTTTAAAAAGCAATCCGTCGCCTTTTCCGCAGGCAACGCCAAAGTCCGCTTCTCTTGCTTCTCCGGGGCCGTTCACCGCACAGCCCATAACCGCCACGGTTATGTTCTTTTTGCAATTTGCAAGCGACTTTTCAATTTTTTCCGCCATAGCGGGAAGGTCAACATTTGTTCTGCCGCAGGTCGGGCAGGAAACTATATTCACTCCGACAGGCATAAGCTTCAGGCTTTTTAAAATCTGCCTTGCCACAAGCACCTCCTCCACAGGGTCGCCGGTAAGAGATACCCGTATCGTGTTGCCGATACCCTGCAAAAGTATGCCTCCTATTCCGACAGCGGATTTTATACTGCCGGCTTTTACCGTACCGGCTTCCGTAACGCCGACATGAAGCGGTATATCCCACTTTTCGGCAAAAAGCCTGTACGCTTCAACGGTTGTAACAACATCGGAGGTTTTAAGCGATACCACAATATCGTAAAAGTCGCTGTCTTGAAGAATTTTTATGTGCCTCTCTGCGCTTTCGACTATTGCCGCAGGTGTAGGTCCGCCGTATTTTTCAAGAAGTTCAAGTTCAACCGAGCCCGAATTAACGCCTATTCTTATCGGGATATTTCTTTCCTTTGCCGCTTTAACAACCGCCTTTACACGCTCCGCACCGCCGATATTTCCGGGGTTTAAACGGATTTTATCTGCGCCGTTCTTTATGCTTTCGAGTGCCAAACGGTAGTCAAAGTGAATATCCGCAACAAGCGGAATTTTAATTTTCCGCTTTATTTCCTTTAAAGCCTCCGCCGACTGCATATCGGGCACAGTTACTCTGACTATTTCGCACCCTGCCTCGGTAAGCCTCTCAATCTGCTCTACTGTGGCATTGACATCGGCGGTTTTTGTGTTCGTCATACTCTGAACCGTAATCTGCGCATCTCCGCCGATTGCCACATCGCCTATATTAAATTTTCTTGTGTTTTGTCTTGTGTACACAATATTTCTCGCTTTCTCTCAAACAGTATATTTTACCGCAGGGCAGGGGCTTGCCCCTTCCCTACAAGCTGTTTTCAGCCCTTAATTCCGCCTTTAGCTCCCTTTGCTCCGCCATGGAGTTCAAGAAGGTTTGTATCAAACGAAAATGTAAGGTTTGCCTTTTCTCTCGCACGTCTGAGCGCAATGGCTACAAGTTCGTCCATAAGCTCCGTAAAGCTTATTCCCGACTTTTCCCAAAGATAGAACGCAAGCGAGCCGGGAATTGTGTTTATTTCGTTCACATAAATATCGCCTGTCTCCCCGTCTATCATACAGTCAATTCTCGAAACTCCCGCGCAGCCGAGCGCCTTAAAGGTATCAACCGAATAGCCCTGAATTTTCTTTGTGGTTTCTTCGTCAAGCTCTGCCGGGATAATTCTCTTTGTGCTTGCCATTCCCTTCGAGCCGCCCTTTGCACCCTCTTTGTATTTTTTATCATACGACAAAAAGCCGTCTGCCGCAACAGGTTCTTCGCAAACCGAAGCCTTTGCCGAATTAAAATCGCCGAGTACACTGCAATTTATTTCACGGATTTTTGTAATTGCATGCTCAACAAGGATTTTTTCCGCATAGCCTGCCGCATCGTCAATTGAGCTTTGTAATGCGTCCCTGTCTTTTGCAATTGATATACCTATGCTTGAGCCGAGGTTTGCAGGCTTTACTATAAGCGGATAGCCAAGGGTTTCAAGTTCGTCAAGCATTTTTCCCTTATTGTCAAACCATTCACGGCTGTAAAAGCATTTGCACGGCAGTACCGGGATTCCTCTTGCCGCAAGCACGTCTTTCATTGCCACTTTATCCATACCGAGAGCGGACGAAGTTACATCACAGCCGCCGTAAGGCACACCAAGAGTTTCGAGCCAGCCCTGAATTGTGCCGTCCTCAACGTTTGTGCCGTGAACAACAGGCAGGGCAACGTCGATTTTAACCGGCTTTTCCTTGCCGAAAAGAGGCTTTTTAAGCTTATCCATAACAGCGCCCTCGCCGTCGTTGTAAAGCACAACCTTTTCACAGCCTTCAAGCAAAGTTTTCATATTTTTATAATTTTTTATATCAAGCAGTTTTTCTCCCGTGTACATCACGCCCTGTTTTGTTATGTAAAGCGGAACAACATTGTATTTTTCCGCATCAAGAGCGTGCATTGCCTGGTTTGCGGAAATCACCGCAACCTCGTGTTCGGTTGAACGTCCTCCGAAAATCACACAAACATTTACCTTCATAGTTTCATTTCCTTTCGATATATTAAATTATTTTTTCATTGTATAAATCAGGAAGGTCATTTTCAAAAAGCACCGTACTTCCGTCTTTCGCCAGAGTGTTCATTAAAGAAAGCGCTTCTCTCAGGCTGTCTGCCACAAAAAGCTTATCTTTGTCAAAGCCAATATCGTCAAGCCCCTCCGCAATTGCGGCGGTCTGTTTCTTTCCTACAAGAATTATATAATCGCAGTTGCCTTCACAGCTCCTTGCAAATTCACGGTTAAGCTCCGCTTCCTTTTCTCCTGCCTCAACAATTCCGGGAGTTATGAGTATTCTTCCGCCTTCGGGGAAGCTTCCAAGCACCGAAACGGCCGATTTTGCGCCTTCTATATTAGAATTAAACGCATCGTCTATAACGGTAACGCCGCCCGCTCTGCGTTTGAGTTCGAGCCTGTGCGGAACAGATTCAAGCCTGCGCACGGGATAAACCACGTCCTCAAGGCTCATTCCCATTGTTACCGCCGCCGCCGCCGCACCGACAATATTTAAAATATTGTGTCTGCCAAGCAATCTGCTTTCAAGCTCCACACTTTCGCCTTTATCCGTACAAAGTGTAAATTTTACGCCCTGCGGTCCGTATGAAATATTTTCTGCCCAGTAATTCGCACCGTTTTTAGGCTCAACGGAATATTTAACAGCCTCCGCCGGCGCATTCATGGCAATATACTCATTTTCTACGTTAACCACAGCATTTGCCTTGTTTTTAAGCGAGCCTACAAGGTCAAATTTCGTCGCAATTATATTTTCGATTGATTTAAAAGTTTCAAGGTGTTGAGGTCCTATCGAGGTAAGAAGTCCGTACTGCGGATGTACCAAATCGCAAAGCTCTTTTATATCTTTTCTGTATTTTGCGCCCATTTCGCAAACAAAAATTTCGTGCGTAGGTTTAAGACTTCCTCGGACAGTCTTTATAACGCCCATCGGCGTGTTGTAGCTTTCGGGAGTCATAAGAGTATTGTATTTTTCCGAAAGTATGCGTGTTAATATGTATTTAGACGAGGTTTTACCATAGCTTCCCGTTATTCCGATTATTTTGAGTCTCGGCCTCTCTTTTAAAATTCTCACAGCGTCGTTATAATAATGTCTGCCGACCGCAAGCTCAACAGGGCGTGCAAGTCCGTTTGCCACAGCCACAAGCACAAAATTAAATACGGTCATTAAAATAAGCGCATAAACAAAGGGATATACCGTTGTAAACTTAAAGCTTAAATAAAGCGTAACACCCGAAACAAGCAAAAATACCAATGCGCAGGAGCAAATCAGTCTCTTTACTCTTGCGGTATAAACAAGAGGCTTCTTTGCGTTTTTTCCCGAATATTTCTTTGAACCTGCAAGTCCAAGCGATACCAAAAACAGCGCCGCGGCGGAGTTTATGAACTGAAAGGTTAAATCAAACCTGAAAAACACAAAATAAAGCGCAATTGTTACGGCTAAACCCAAAAGCTCAACCGCCGAAAGATTACGCATAAGGTTTTCATCACACCACGAAAGGTAATCCATACTGAGATAACTGCTTTGCTGAAGCATATGCAAGCCGAAACGTGTCTTTTTTACAAAAAGAACAAGCGTAAGAATCAAAAAAATAATATTTAAAACCAAAATAAGCTTTTCCATTCAGACTTCCTCCATATCTTTTCCGCAGAAATTTCTGACAATATTTGAGAACCAGCCTATATTCTGCAAAAAGGCGTAGTGACCGCTTTCGGGCATAACAATAAGCCCTGCGTCGGGGATAAGCCTCTCCATTGTTTTGCCGTCCGAAAGCGGCGTTGCGTCATCGTTTTCTCCCCATACAAGCAAGGTCGGAGCGTCTATTTCGGGCAAAAGGTATGTAAGGTCTTCGTTTACCGCTCTTACCATAACCGCGCGCATTTTGTCGCTTGCGGAGGCATAATCCGCCGAGCCGTACTTTTTTTTCATCTTCTCTTCAAAATCTTTTGAAAATAGCTTCAAAAAGCCTGCCGCTTTTTTTGAAAGCTTATATGTATATACCTTTGCATAATAATCTATTCCTCTTTTTGGCTTAATTCCTGCACAACCCGTTAAAATAAGCTTGTTTACCCGAATAAGCTTTTTGCCTGCCAAAATAAGCGCAATTCTCCCCCCGAAAGAGTGAGCGAGAATAACAGGCTTTTCAATGCCGAGCCTTTTCACAAATTCCGCAATAAAATCCGCATAGGAATATATGTCCCAGTCGTCCGCACACGGTTCGTCCGAACCGCCGAAACCGGGCAAATCAATATTATAAACCTTCATTTTTTCGTCAAAGCATTTTGCCGCAGGACGCATAACCTCAAGGTTTGTTCCCCAGCCGTGAAGTATTATGGCGTCTTTGCCGCTTCCGCTTACCTCATAATGAACGTTCATTCCGTTTATATTTATATCCAAAACCGCACCTCCGGTTAAATTTCTTCATTATATATTATACTCCATAAATAAGCTTAATTGCAAGTATATTTTAAATTTTTTTGGATTTTTTTACATATTTGTTATTAAACTGAGCAGAGGCTGAGAAGCGAAGGTATATTTCGTCCTTTAAAACTCGTCGGCGTACATAGGTACGGTAGAGAATTAAAGGGCGGAAAGCAAGCAGTGGTGCGGTTTTTAACAAAACCGCACCACTAATCTTTTTATTATATAAATATTAAAGCAAAATCACTAAATTGTTATTTTATTTAGTTTGCTTGCGGTAGACCGAGTTTGTCAGCACTCTGAAAGAGGACGGTGATATTCCGTCCTAAAATTGATATACAGTTTTTATACATCTCTTTTGTAAAGCGAGTTTCCGTAGCAATCGGCAATTACCACAAGAGGAAAATCCTCAACTTCAAGGCGCTTTACCGACTCGCTTAACAGCTCCGGATAGGCAATCTCGCTTACGCTTTTCACACAGCTTGCAATTAAAGCGCCGCAACCGCCTGTTGCTCCGAAATATACAGCGCCGTATTTTCGCATTGCGGCATACACCTCTGCTGAGCGCTCGCCTTTACCTATCATTCCCGTTTCTCCGAGAGAAATAAGCGTAGGGGCGTATGCGTCCATTCTTCCGCTCGTTGTAGGTCCGCAAGAGCCGATTATTTCGCCCGGCTTTGCAGGGCAAGGACCGACATAATATATTATGCTGTCTTTAAGGTCGAAGGGTAATTCCTCATGCCGTGCAATCGACTCACAAAGTTTTTTGTGAGCGGCGTCACGAGCCGTGTAAATTGTTCCGCTTAAAAGCACGGCGTCACCTGCTTTAAGCGAGCGCACCTTATCATGAGTCAGCGGAGTTGTAAGCTTAACAGAATCCATATTTATTTATCCTTTCCGTTTTCTGTATATATTTATATTTCTTAAAAGCACGTTTTTCCCTCTCCACGAAAAAGCCCTCCCCGCATATTTTCGCAAGAAAGCTCTGCCCGAAAGAGAGGCAATATCCTCCTCAGGCAGAAAATCAATCAAATTTTCTTTAAATTCCGCAATCGGCGTTACGGGTACATCTTTATTGTGCGGACAAACCTCCTGACACTTGTCACAGCCCCACGCAAGTCCGCTTTTTAAAACAATATCTTCTTCGCCGGGCGAAAGCCCGCCTTTTTTCTGCGAAAGGTCGCTTGCACATTTTGATATATCAAAGCCGTTTTTGCCAAGCGCACCTCCGGGGCATTCCTTTATGCAAACGCCGCAGTTCAAACAGCTCATATCAAGCGGTGAATCAAGCGGAATATCAAAGCCGCTTGCTATAATACAGCCAATAAAAAAATACGAGCCGTAAGCGGGATTTATAAGCATACGGTTTTTGCCGTAAAAGCCAAGCCCTGCCCTATAAGCAAGCTCACGCTCGTTAAGGGGATTTATATCGCAGTATATCTCCGCCGTAAAATCCGCCGCAAGCGTAGTTATATATTCGCCTATTTTCATGAGATACTTTTTCACCGTAATATGGTAATCGTTGCTCCTTGCATACAGGGAAATATTCCCTTTTCTTTCCCCGACATAGTACGGAAAAAGAAAAACAAGAGCCGTTTTCCCATTCGGGGTTCTTGCTACGCCAAACTCGGTTATACCGAGAGTTTTTGCAAATTCTCGTATTTTCTCTTTCAACGCCGCTTCACCCCCATATATATTATTTTACACCAAAACAGCGCCAATGTAAAGAAAAATTTTAAAAACGGCGGAATTTTTATATGTTTTTCATATTGCAAAAAATGAAATATTATGTTAAAATTAGTTGTAGATTAGTTTTGGGGAAAGAGATGAAAATTTTGTATAAGGAATTTTTGCCCATTGCGCTGATACTTATTTCGGCGAAGCTTTTCGGAATGGGCGCAAGGAAGATTAAGCTCCCGCAGGTTGTGGGTATGCTTGTTGCAGGTATTTTTCTTAAAATTTGCGGTCTTGAATCGGGCGGATTTATCGGTGAAATTGCGGAGTTCGGCGTTATTATGATTATGTTTACGGCAGGGCTTGAAACCGATATTAAAGAGGTCAAAAAAACAGGAGCGGCGGCGCTCCTTGTAGCTTCTATGGGTGTTGCCGTGCCGCTTGCGGGCGGATATATTCTCTATTCGGTTTTTCACGGCGGCTTTGCTCCCTTTGGAAGTACAGAGTCCGTAAGCGCTGTTTTTGCCGGGCTTATAATTACCGCAACATCTGTCAGCATAACGGTTGAGGCTTTAAGAGAAATGGGCAAGCTTCAAACAAAAGTCGGCACAATTGTTTTAAGCGCCGCCATAATAGACGATATTATAGGCATCGTGCTTTTAAGCGTTGTTATGAGCCTTAAAAATCCCGATATAAGACCCGGTATGGTTATTATAAGAACTTGTCTTTTCTTTGTGTTCACTGCCGTTGTCGGCTTTGTCGCTCACTACATTTTTAAACAGCTCGATACATATTATCCTCATAAAAGACGAGTGCCGATTTTCGGTCTTGTGCTGTGCCTTCTGCTTTCATATATTGCGGAAGCCGTATTCGGTATTGCCGATATTACAGGCGCATTCATGGCAGGCGTTATCCTTTGCACGCTCCACTCGGCCGAATACATTGTTGAAAAAATTGACGTTAGCGCATATATGTTCTTTGCGCCTATTTTCTTCGTTAATATAGGGCTTAAAACCGACTTTTCGGGTTTTTCGGGCAAAATTGCGGTTTTTGCCGTATGCTATGTAGCTGTTGCGCTTCTGACAAAAATTATCGGTTGCGGTTGCGGCGCAAGGCTTTGCGGTTACTCCGTTAAAGACGCGCTTAAAATAGGCGTCGGAATGATGGCGCGCGGCGAGGTTTGCCTTATTGTTGCCGGCAAGGGACTTGCGGCAGGTCTGCTTGACTCCGCATATTTCCCTGCGGTTATACTTATTGTTATTGCCGCATCGGTTTCCACACCGATTATACTTAAACTGCTATATAACGAATAGGAGAAAGGAAGATTAAAATGATAGGTATTATAGGAGCAATGGATATTGAGGTGCAAAACCTCAAAAATGCCGTTACAAATGCGGAAACAAAAACCGTCAGCGGAATAGATTTTGTAAGCGGAGAAATTGACGGAAGAAGCGTTGTTATAGCAAAAGCAGGCATAGGCAAGGTAAATGCCGCCGTCTGCGCGCAAACTATGATTTTGCTTTTTAAACCCGATGTTATAATAAACACGGGAGTTGCAGGTTCGCTTTCGCCCGCAGCTTCTCTCGGAGATATTGTTATAGGAACAGACGCCGTACAGCACGATATGGATACAAGCCCTCTCGGCGACCCTGTCGGCTTTATTTCGGGCATTGACACGGTTTCGCTTCCCTGCGATGAGAAAGTGCGTGAAAAACTGCTTGCCGCCGCAGAAAAAATCGGCGGTTTTAACGCCGTATGCGGAAGAATAGCAACAGGCGATGTGTTTTTAAACAGCACTGAGCAAAAAGAAAAAATCGTCAGCACCTTTTCTGCCGTTGCAGGCGAAATGGAAGGCGGAAGTATCGGTCAGGTATGCGTTATAAACAAGACTCCGTTTGCTGTTGTACGGGCAATATCCGACAACGCCGACGGCTCATCGCATATGGATTACCCGACTTTTTTAAAAACGGCGGCAGAAAATTCGACAAAGCTTATGCTCGAATACATAAAAAACGCATAAACAGTCGAAAACTTCTGCTTGACAAAAAAGCCGAGGTATGTTAAAATGTTACTTGAATAAGGGAGTAATTGGCAAGGCTCACGCCTTGTTGCATATTTCGTCATCACGGTGAATATCACCCGGAATTGCATTAAACAATGAGACTTATCCGTGAAAAGCGGATAGGTCTTTTTTTCTTTTATCTGCTTATATATTTTTATAGGAGGAATTAAAATGAATTTACTTGTTGCGGTTTTGCTTTTTGTAATCGGACTTGTGCTTATTGTTAAGGGAGGCGACTTTTTTGTTGATGCCGCTTCGTGGATTGCCGAGGTTTCGGGCATACCGAAATTTATTGTCGGAGCAACCGTTGTCAGCCTTGCAACAACCCTGCCGGAAATGATTGTGTCGCTTCTTGCGGCAGATAAGGGCAGTGTTGATATGGCGGTCGGAAATGCCGTTGGCTCGGTTACCGCAAATACCGGGCTTATTCTCGGCATATCTCTTGTTTTTATGGCAGGAGCCGCAAAAAGAAAGGATTTCTTTTTAAAGTCGGCTATGCTTATTGCGGCGGCTTCCGTGCTTTGTTTGGCAAGCGCTTCGGGCAGCCTTAAAGTTTGGGGAAGCATAATGCTTCTTGCGATTTTTATATTGTTTATGGCAGAAAACGTACATAGCGCAATGGGTACAAAAGGCGCTTCCAACGAAAACGAACGCCCGCCGCACGACGGAAAAACCGTTACCGTAAACATCTTAAAATTCGTATTCGGTGCGGCAGGTATTGTTATCGGCTCGGACCTTATGGTTGACAACGCAACAATTATTGCCTCGGCGCTCGGCGTTTCGGAAGGCGTTATTGCCGTAACCATTGTTGCGGTCGGAACGTCACTTCCGGAGCTTGTAACGACAATAACCTCAATCGTGAAAAAACAGGCAAGCCTTTCTGTCGGCAACATCATAGGCGCAAACATAATTGACCTTACGCTTATTCTTCCGCTTTGCTCGCTTGTTTCGGGAAAAGAGCTTCCCGTAAGCCGTCAGGGCTTTGCTGTTGATATGCCAGCCTGCCTTATTGTAACTTTAATTGCTCTTTTGCCCATGCTTATAAAAGAGAAATTCACAAAATTCCAGGGCGCTGTTCTGCTTGCCGCATATGCAGTCTATCTTGTAGTTGTAATATAAAAATCAATCTGTTTCATTAAACATTTTATCAATAAAAATTCCGTAACCACGGGTGGGGTCGTTTATAAGGACATGAGTTACCGCGCCGATAAGTTTTCCGTTTTGAATTATCGGACTGCCGCTCATTCCCTGAACAATTCCGCCCGTTCGTTCTATCAGTTTTTTGTCCGTTATGCGAATAAGCATATCCTTTGCCGTACTGTCTCCTCCCGGAATAATACGCTGAATTTCGGCAGAAAACCGCTCAACCGTACTGCCGTCTATACAGGAAAGAATATACGCCTCTCCGCATTCAATATCACTTCTCGGAGCAAGCCTGCACATATCTGTTCCTATAAAATCCGTTTTGTTTAGATTTCCGCTTATTCCGCTTTCCGAATTTGATAAAATATTTCCAAGAGCCTCCGCATTTGCAGGCAAAATTCCATGAAGTTCACCCGGCACGCCTTTTTTGCCTTTTTCAACCGAAATTACCGTTGCTGTTGTAATTTCTCCGCCGGAAATTTTATATATGTTCCCGGTATTTGCATCTGAAAGTCCGTGTCCCAGGGCGGCATATTTATTATTGTCGGTGCGGTAAAAGGTGAGCGTGCCTATTCCTGCCGCAGAATCACGCACCCACAGTCCGAGCTTGTTACTGCCCGAAAGTGAGTCATATACAGGCTCTGTAACAACTTCCATTTGCTCGTTATCACGGATAATTTTAAGTGTAACGGCTTTATTTCCGCCGCTAACAAGCTTTTTCAGTTCGTCGCTCGAAGTGACGGGGTTGCCGTCTACCGAAAGAATAACGTCGCCGGGCTTTATTCCGCTTTTAAGCGCAGGACTGTACTCTCTGCCGTCACTTCCGCTGAAACTGTCGGTAGAAATAACAAGCACTCCCCTTGTGAAAAGATTGATTCCAATCACATTTCCGCCCGGAATAACATTTACGGCAGGCATGGTTTTTAGCTCCACAGTCTTTATGGGAACTATTCCGCAAAGCTTAACCGTACATTCTCCGTTTTCGGCAAAACGGCGTCCTGCCTGAGTTCCTTTAATAACAGTAACCGCCGAACCGACAGGCGTCGGAGCAAAAAGTCTTGCGGAAAGGTCCTCGCCTTCAATCGAAACAATACTGTTTGGAATATATGTGCAAATTACACCGCCGTAAGCCGTGTAAAAACAAAGTCCCATAAAAAGAGTAAGAAGTTTTTTTCTTAAAATTTTAATCATTTCCTTCCCGAAAAATTATTCTGTCATTTACAACATATTGTGTCCTTTATTAAGACCCTATATAAGTGTATTTTTATGGCAAATTTACAAGAATATTTCAACAGAAAAAATTTTTTTGTAAAAAAATACAATATTTACCGAGAAAACTATTGACAAATACAATATCTTGTGTTATAATTATTACAGTTGAATTACAATGACTAACTATGTAAAATTTTCAGGAGAACCTTTTAATACACATTATATAGTATGGAGGCTGATTAATTATGCAGGCAATGGTTGAAAGCATCAAAAAAAGTATTGAGGACAATATCGGCAGGAGAGTTAAAGTAACAAGCAAGGAAGGTCGTAACCGTTTTGCAGTATGCAAAGGAGTTATTGAGGAATCGTATCCGAATGTTTTTGTTGTAAGATACGAAAATCCGCAGTCTGCAAACAAAGAGGTCAGCCGTATTTCTTACAGTTACATAGACGTGCTTACGCACAATGTGCAGGTTGCACTTTACAGACAGTAAATTTGTCAGAGCAACGGCGGAGGGAAAGCCTTCCGCCTTTTGTTTTTTAAAAATATTCCGTTTTTACCGAAAGGAACAGACTATGGAAAACAAAACCGAAAAAAAACCGTTGAAAAAAATTATACTTGCGGCGATTGTTATACTTGCGGCGGCTACTGCCGTATGCGGCGGAACACTGCTTATTAAAAACGATAAAAAAGAGAACAAAACCGAAGATATTGCAAATGCGTATGTAAAAGCGTATATTGAGGACGATATTGATATGCAGTACAGCCTTCTCGACGCTTCTTATATGCTCGGCGAAGCGAAAAATACGGTCAGCTACGAAAGCAAGCCTCTTATGAGTACCAACTATTCTTTTACATCAAGGCTTGTAAAGCACGCAGATGAAGCAACTCTCAAAAAGATAAATAACGTGTACTCCGCACGCACCTCTTACGGCGACAGCAAGGAGGTCACGGTGGACGAAGCTCACCGCTATAACATAAAGCTCAAAAACAAATCAACCGGTAAAGACGTTTTCAGGGTTAATTTGTGGCTTGTTAAAATAGAAGGAGATTGGAAAATCTGCACGGTTTACGAATACGACCGCTCAATTGACAGATGTGCGGCGGCAGATATGTATTAAATCCAAAAAAATGGGCATAATTACATTAAAGTAAATCCGATTTTTTCGGAAAAAGAAAGGATTGTAGTAATTATGTCAGAAAAAAAGTACAGTAACCTTAAAGAGCTTCTTGCCGAAAGCAAAAGCGCTTACGATTATTTTTCGAGCCTTTCGCAGGACGTAAGAGAAAAAGTGAACGAGCATAATGACTCTATAACAAGCGAAAAGCAGATGAAAAGCTGCGCAGAAAAATATCTTTAAAAATAGTATTTGATAAAAAAGGACAGCTCCACTTTTTTGCGGAGCTGTCCTTTTTTATCAAAATCAGTCGTTTGTAACGTTACCGTTGCCGTTCACCGGCAGGGCTTCTCCAAGATATTTCGGTTTTGGCTTAACTATGCCGCCTATAAAATCTTTTGTTCTTGCAAGAAGCTCACGGCTGCTGCGAACAAACTGCCCCGGATACGGTCTTTTGTCCGCCGTAACGCCGCAGGCGGGAACTCCGAGCATATCGGCAATGTACAAGGCACGGTAAAGGTGATATTTCTGCGAAACTATCACCATATCGCTAACCTCAAAAATATCTCTTGCCCTATATATGCTGTCATAGGTGCAAAAACCTGCATGATCCATAAAAATATCCTCGGAAGGAACGCCCCTGTCTATGGCAAACTGTTTCATAACGTTCACTTCGTCATAATTTTTTCTGCCGTGGTCACCCGACATAATAAGCTTGTCCGCCTTGCCCGATTTATAAAGCTCAATTCCGACTTCAAGCCTGTCGTAAAGCATATTTGACGGCGTACCGTCGGCTCTTACTCCGCAACCGAGAACAAGGGCGCATTGCGCAGGTTTGGCTTCTGCCGCTCCCATAATTTTTTTGTTTTCTTTAAATATAATTCCAAAATTTATAAAAATGCATAAAAGCGCAACAAAAAGTACTATCATAATTATTATTTTAACAAATTTTTTCATAATGATGCACCTTTCCTGTTTGTTTTTTATACAATAATTTTACAACAAAGGCGCATATATGTCACGAAATATTTTGCGTTTATTTTTCTTTCGGTCTGAAAGCGAGAGCTATAAGAAAGCCGAAAACAATTGCGGCGGCAATTCCGCCTGCTGTGGCGGTCAGCCCTCCCGTAAAAATACCTATAAAGCCGTTTTTATCAACCGCTTCACGGACGCCGTTAAAAAGCGCATAGCCAAAGCCCGTGAGCGGTACTGTTGCGCCTGCTCCGGCGCTGTCGGCAAGAGGCTTGTATATGCCAAACAAGCCCAAAAACACACCCGACACAACGTAAAGCACCAGTATGCGCGCGGGAGTGAGCTTTGTAAGATCAATTAAAAGCTGACCCAAAACGCAGAGCAAACCTCCTACCACAAAAGCCATAACATAATTCACACTCAAAACCTCCTTTAGCTCATTTCTATTCTCACAGCGTGGGCAATGCCCGAAATGCTGTCGCCCTGCTGACAGGAAAGAGGGCTCATAAGCGCTCCCGTCGGCATAAACAAAAGCTTTTTAATTTTTTCGCTTTGCATAAGACTGAACAAATGTGAACCGAAAACCGTGGCACTGCAACCGCATCCGCTTGCGCCGCAATGCTTGTCCTGCCGCTCAAAGTCATAAATCATACAGCCGCAGTCATCGTAATACGGGCTTATATCTATACCGTTTTCTTTCATAAGCCTGCAAAGAAGCTCTTTGCCGAGCATACCGAGGTCGCCTGTTACTATAAGGTCATAATCGGACGGTGAAAATCCCGTGTCCTTAAAATGTGCCGTCAGGGTATCTGCGGCGGCAGGCGCCATTGCCGCTCCCATATTGTTGGCATCGGTTATTCCCATATCCACAATTTTGCCCGTTGTTATATGCGTTATTTTGGGGCATTTTGTTTCTATGCACTCGCCGTTTGTTATAAGCGCCGCTCCCGAACCCGTAACCGTCCATTGTGAGACGTTGGCGGTCTTTGCCCTCCGTATTCGAGCGGAAATCTAAACTGTTTTTCCGATGAGCAAAAGTGACTTGAGGTTACAACTATTGTCTTTCTTGCAAAGCCGCCTGCAACAGCCATTGCCGCAAGCTGCATACCCTCGCCCATTGTCGAGCAAGCGCCGTAAATTCCGTAAAGAGGCAAACTCAAATCTCTTGCCGCAAAATATGAGCTTGTACATTGATTTATAAGGTCGCCGCCAAACATCATATCTATATCTTGCGGCGACACACCGCTTTTTTCAAGCAAAATATTTACAGCATGGTATTGAAGCTTGCTTTCGGCGTGTTCCCAGCTCGATTCACCGAGGTATGGGTCTGCAAAAATTTTATCAAATTTCTTGCCGAGAGGTCCTTCTCCTTCCTCTTTACCGCCTACTGCCGAAGCCGCAAAAATATGAGGAGGAGTCGAAAAGCACACTGTCTGCTTGCCTATACGGTTATTCATCTCATAAACACCTCCTTAATATAGTACAAAAGACCTGCAAGTACAGAGGCGGCAGTACCGTAAACAATTACAGGACCCGCTATGGTGAACAGCTTTGCGCCAAGCCCCATAACAAGCCCTTCCGTATGGTATTCCATAGCCGGGGAAACAACAGCATTGGCAAAACCCGTTATAGGTACGCTTGCGCCTGCTCCGGCATGTTTTGCAAATTTGTCGAAAATCCCCAGTCCCGTAAGAAGCTGAGCCGTGACAATGAGCGTAATTGATACCCATGTTGCCGCAGATTTTTCAGGCATACCGTAACTTAAAAAAACATTTCTTAAAAGCTCTCCCACCGTACATATTGCACCGCCTGCAAAAAACGCCTTCACAATATCAAGCGTAACAGGCGAAGACGGCGAAAGCTCTTTAACCAGTCGTCCGTAAGCTTGTTTATCCATAATAAATCAATCCTTTTTTGTTTTTTATGTATTTTATGAAGAAAGAAAAAAATTATAAGCGGTATAAAATGGCTTTTTGACAAAAAACTACACAAAAATTATCAAAAATTACGTTTTTTCAATATAATATCTGTGCAAATTGGAGAAATTGGCAAAAACTACTTGCAAAATCGGTGCAAATAATATATAATATACGCATAATATACATACTAAGTGTATTTTTATTTATCAAAACTTTAAAAACGGAGGTAGAAAAAGATGGCAATTAAAAACACTTATCTTATCGGTCTTATGGAAAGAGTCGAAAAGAGAAATCCCGGCGAGCCTGAATTTCATCAGGCTGTAAGAGAGGTTCTTGAATCTCTTGAAGCTGTTGTTGAAAAGCACCCCGAATATATAGAATGCGGTGTAATTGACAGCATTGTAGAGCCGGAAAGAATAATTAAATTCAGAGTGCCGTGGGTTGACGATAACGGCAAAGTACAGATTAACAGAGGTTTCAGAATCCAGTTTAACAGTGCGATTGGTCCGTATAAGGGCGGTCTCCGTTTTCATCCGTCGGTTTACGAAGGTATTATTAAATTCCTCGGCTTTGAGCAGATATTCAAAAACTCCCTTACAGGTCTCCCGATAGGCGGCGGCAAGGGCGGCAGTGACTTTGACCCGAAGGGCAAGAGCGACGGTGAAGTAATGAGATTTTGCCAGAGCTTTATGACAGAGCTTTCAAAGCACATCGGCGCAGATACAGACGTTCCTGCCGGTGACATCGGCGTAGGCGCTCGTGAAATAGGCTATATGTACGGTCAGTACAAGAGACTCAGAAACGAGTTTACAGGCGTACTTACAGGAAAAGGTATTCCTTATGGCGGAAGCCTTGCCCGTACACAGGCAACAGGCTACGGTCTTTGCTACTTTGCAAACGAAATGCTTAAAGACAAGGGTATGAGCTTTGAAGGCAAAACCGTTGTTATTTCCGGTTCCGGAAACGTTGCAATTTACGCAACAGAAAAAGCAACTCAGCTTGGCGGTAAAGTTGTTGCGCTCAGCGACTCAAACGGCTATGTATATGATCCCGAAGGTATTGACCTTGCTGCTGTTAAGCAGATTAAAGAAGTTGAAAGAAAGAGAATTAAAGAATATATCAACTACAGACCGAATGCTAAATACACCGAAGGTTGCAGCGGAATTTGGACAATTCCTTGCGATATTGCTCTTCCCTGCGCAACTCAGAATGAGATTAATGCAGAGTCTGCAAAGGCTCTTGTTGCAGGCGGCGTAAAAGCTGTTGCCGAAGGCGCAAATATGCCTTCAACTCCCGAAGCTATCGAAATCTTCCAGTCAAACAAGGTTCTGTTTGGTCCGGCTAAAGCCGCAAACGCAGGCGGCGTTGCTACATCTGCTCTTGAAATGAGCCAGAACTCAATGAGACTTTCATGGACATTCGATGAAGTTGACGAAAAGCTTCACGGAATTATGGTTAACATCTATAAAAACGCAAGTGCAGCCGCAAAAGAATACGGCATGGAGGATAACCTCGTTGCAGGTGCCAACATTGCAGGCTTCATAAAGGTTGCAGAGGCTATGAAAGCTCACGGCGTAGTTTAATAAGCATTTATAGCATAAAGTTAAAGCCCACAAAAATTTTTGTGGGCTTAATTTTTTGTGGGCTCTATTTTTAAACTTTATTCCACCTTTTCAAGCCTTTTTTCAAGCTTATCTCCTGTGCTGAAATATTTAACATAAATAAATGTTGCAAACGCCGCTTCAACAAGCCACGAAACCACCCAGCCTGCATATACGCCCTCTATCATAAACGCTCTTACAAGTGCAAGGCTTGCAATTATTCTCACTACCGACGCAAGCAAAGTGGAAACGGTTGCTATGTTCATATAGCTTATGCCTCTGAAAAAGCCGTGAAAAAGGTTGCAAACAAGGTTAAATACTATAAACGGCAAATAAAAACGGATAAATATTATCGCATAATCAATTGCTTCTCCCTCAAATCCTTTCGGGAAAAACATAAGGGTTAAAGGTCTTGCAAAAACAGCGCACAAAACTATGAGCGGCACGGTAAACAAAAGCTCCTGCGGCAAGCCTACAATCAGACCCTTTGCAAGCTTTTTGTACTGCCTGCTCCCAAAGCATTGCGCCGCATAGTTTGCAAGTGTTCTCGAAGCGTTTTGGTATATGCCTGCAATAATATCATAAACACGCATAACAACATTATAGCTTGCTGTTGCCGAAACACCCATACTGTTTACTATGGCAGAAACAATAACCGAGGAAATATACATGACAGACTGCTGAAACGAGCTTGGCATACCATACTTTATAAAGCCCTTAACTGCGCTCTTATCAAAGAATAAGCCTGCCCTTTCCGTTTCAAGCTCTTTAAGGCAAAAGTATAATTTAACTATATATACTATATCTACTATTAGCGCCGCAAATATAGAGGCAAGCGCAATTCCCGTAACTCCCATATGAAGCACCGTTATGCTTACAATGTTTCCGACAATATTTAAAATACCAGAAATCACCGAAGCAATGAGCGGATATACACTAAGCCCTATGGCGTTAAAAATACACATAAAATAGTGATTTAAAAAAATTATTGCAAAGCCGCCTATGTATATACAAAAATAAATTGCGGAATCTACATAAATATCCTCGGCAACATTGAGAATTTTAAGTATCGGTCTGTGAAGCAAGACAATAAGTACGCACGAAACAATAATTATTCCGAGAACAACAAGAGTTACGCTGAATATCGCCGGTTTTAACAGCGCATATTTCTTGCTACCGAAAATTTTTGCAATATACATACCAAAGCCTACCGACATACCGTAGAAAATACATGCAAAAAAACGCACCGCCTGTGAAGTCGAGCCTGTTGCGGCAAGTCCCTCCTGCCCTAAAAACTTCCCGGCAATTACGTTGTCAATCGTTCCGTATGCTGATGATAAAAGTCCTGCGAGTATTAACGGAATTGCAAAAACAAAAAAATTTTTATATATATTTCCTTCCGTGAGGTTTTTCATTTTTAGCAACCTTTCTTGACATAAGTTGTTTTATATGTTATATTTATTATAACAGCTTTTTCAAACTTTTTCAAGTAGGTTGAAAAAAATGACAATTTCTCAACAATTATCAAAACGGGTGATTAAGTTTTTGCTTATGTGCCAAAAAACAGGCGGCAAAAAATTATACTGCAAAAAATGCCCGTCAAATTTCCCAGCATACCGCCGAGTGCAGTTTTTCCGCTATCCTTTATACCTGCGCTGCCGTAAAAAAGCGCTATTGTATAAAACACCGTTTCGGTAGAACCCATAATTACTGAGGCAAGCCTTCCTGCATGCGAATCCGCACCGCAGGAGTTTAGAATATCCGCAGTTATGCCGAGCGAAGCGCTGCCCGAAACAGGGCGCAGAAGAACAAGCGGCAAAAGCTCCTTAGAAAGCCCCACGGCTTTAAGCATCGGCGCAAGAAAACTGCCTAAAAGCTCAATCATTCCGCAAGTCCGCATCATATTAACCGCCACCATAAGCCCTATGATTGACGGCAAAATTTTTAAAGTTATTTTTATTCCTTCTCCTGCTCCCTCGCAAAAAATTTCATATATATCGTAACCGCCGCACAGTCCCGACACAAGCACGGCGGTTATTATAAACGGAATTATAAAATCTGAAATATTTTCTGAAAAAGTCATTTGTTTTCCTCTCTTAAAGCCTTCCTATATCTCAATTTTTCTGCATAAAACTTTCGCATAAAATATAACAGCCGCCACCGAACAGGCGGAGGCGCACCACACCGGCAAAATTATCTCCGCCGCATTTGCCGCCCCCACAGCCGTCCTCATGGCAATAACGGTTGTAGGAACTATTTGCACGGAAACGGTATTTAAAAGCGTAAACATAAACATATCGTGGGTCAGCTTTCCGCCCGACTCTTGTTTAAGCTCCTGCATAGCCGCCAGAGCGGCAGGAGTTGAAGCGTTTCCCATACCGAGAATATTTGCGCTTATGTTCATTATAATTGCCTTCCCTGCCTTGCTTTCAGGCTCTACGTCACGAAAAAGAAATTTCATAAGCGGTCTTAATGCGCATGACAGCGCACCTAAAATTCCGCTTTTTTCGGCAATTTTTATAATTCCGTTCCAAAAACACATAATTCCCATCAAGCCTATGCACATTGTAACCGCTTCACCTGCGCCGTCAAATGCGGCAGAGGCGGTTTCGGAAAGCTTTCCTCTGAAACCCGAAACAATAAACGAAAAAATTATCATAAAGCTCCAAAGCTTTCCAAACATAATTTTCTCCCCTTTTTTAATGTAATTTAATTGACAATTTTGCAGATATGTGGTAGAATATAACTGTTAATAAATTTTATGCGTGCAAAAAAATGTTATGATAAAATTAAACTTAAGCTTTTAAAAAAGGTTTTAAGGCGGATAGGAGACAGGTTATGACTTTTACCGGTATTGTCCGACAGGTTGACAGGCTTGGCAGAATTGTTATTCCCAAAAAGCTCAGACAGGCTCTCGGACTTAAAGAGCTTACAGACCCAATAGAAATTTATCTTAACGGAAACGATATTATTTTAAAAAAATTCAGAAGCGATAGCCCTGTTTCCGGAGATTTGCGCTGTCTTGACAAGTTCGGAAGAATTGTTATTCCGATTGCCGTAAGAGAGCGGCTTAACATCGAATCTCAAAAGGACTCACTTGAAATTTACTGTGAAAACGATAATATCATTTTGCGAAAATTTGAGCCGGTATGTATTTTTTGCGGAGAAAGCGAAAAGCTTACCTCTTTTAAGGGTAAAAAAATCTGCGCCGGCTGTATAAATGAACTTACAAGGTAATTTTCGGTATTTTTTTCTTTCCACGAGGATATAATTAGATTAAGGAACTTAAATATCTGAGTTGAAAGGAAGGAAAGTTTTATGACAAATCTTTTTGAAAGCACAAAAAAACTTTTTACCGGAAATTTAAAAAGCGATGTAAGCGACGAAAAACATTTAAACGAGCTTATGAGAATTACCCGTGAGGAACTGCTCAGAATCGAACGCAACTACAAAGAGGTTACAGATGAAGATTTGCTTGACTATTTTATGTATTGCCGCCTTGCGGCGCAGCAAAAATACAATTATCTTATAAAGCAATATCGGGCGCACGGCTTGGAAACGGACTCGGACCGTCAGGAATGTGTTTAAAACGCCCACAAAAACTGTTATTTTTCTTTTAAGCGGACGGTTTTTCTCGTCCGCTTTGTTTTTTTAGGAGGTGCACGGCGGCTTGCAAAAATACATATTAAACGCTTCCGAAAGCTATGTAAAGCTCTCTGCAAAGTTTATTGATAAATTTATGCCCTCTGCGGACGGCACATTTGTAAAAGTATATCTTCTCGGCTTAAAGCAGTGCGGCGAAGCCGCGCCGCTCGATAACGCAGGTATAGCCTCCGCACTCGATATTCTTGAATCTGACGTAATAAGAGCGTGGAAATACTGGGAAAAATGCGGCACAGTGCGGCTTGATGGCACAAGCATTACCTTTCTTTCGCCGGATGAGCCGACTCACGCCCCACAGCCCGCAATAACACCGCAAAAGCCGAGTTATTCTTCCTCGGAGATTGCAAAATACGCTTCCGACCATGCGGAAATGCGTGAGCTGTTGCGTCACGCCGAAAGAGTTCTTGAAAAGAGCTTGAGTTCAAACGACCAGTCAACAATTTTCAGCTTTCACGACTGGCTCGGTCTCCCCGTTGAGGTTATATCTCTGCTTCTTGTGTACTGCGCTTCGGTAAACAAAAAAAGTATGCGTTCTATTGAGCTTATGGCAATAAGCTGGAGCGAACAGGAAATAAACACTCTCGAAAAAGCCGAACAGTACCTTGCCATACTCCAGGAAAACAATTCAAAAATAAACAGTTACAAGCGTGCAATAGGCATTTTCGGCAGAGTGCTTACAAAAGCGGAGCTTGATTATCTCTCAAGTTGGGCGTACAAGCTTTCCTCCCCCACCGAGCTTGTTAAGCTTGCGGCGGAAATTACAGCGCTCAACACGGGCAAAACCTCGCTTCCATATATGAACACAATGCTTCGTGACTGGCACAGCAAAGGAATAAAAACTGCCGCCGACGCAAGAGCCATGAGAAACGAATTTAAGAGCAAAAATCAAGCTCCTGTCGCAAAAAACGGCAATAAATTTTCCGATTATTCAATGAAAACAACCTACGACTACGAAGCCATAGAACGTGCGGCGCTTAATTTTAAAAAGAAAAAACAGGAGGGAGAAAAATGAGTTTTTCAAAACAGGCGGCAGAAAGAGCGGATAATGTGCTTGCGGCATACCGCAGACAGGCGGAGGACCTCAGAATTAAACGAACCGATGAAATCTACGCCAAAATCCCTGAAATAAAGCGGATTGATGACGAAACAACCTCTCTGGGAGGAGATATGGCAAAAGCCGCAATTAAGGGCGGTGACGATATTGAAAATATAATAGAAAGCACCTCAAAAAAGCTTGCGGAGCTTTTGGAGCTTAAAAAAACTCTCCTAAAAGAAAACGGCTACGCCGAAAACTATATGACGGACGTTTACCGCTGTTCTCTTTGCAAAGATACAGGCTTTAAAGGCGGCAACTTATGTTCCTGCCGAAAAAAAATAATGTCGGAATATGACCTTGCCTCTTTAAATATAGACGGCAGTAACCGCTTTGAAAATTTTAATCTCGACTATTACAGCGACATATTTGACGAGCGTTACAACCGTTCACCCAGGAGCCAAATGAAAGATGTGCTTGAATATTGTAAAAACTATGCCGACACCTTCTCTCTTTCCTCCGACAACGTTTTGATGTACGGAAAAGTGGGGCTTGGCAAAACTTTTCTTTGCAGCTGCATTGCGCTGACTCTTGCAGAAAAAGGATACAGCGTGGTCTTTCAGTCGGCTTACAATATTTTTGAAATAATTTCAAAAAACAAATTTAATTATAAAAAAGACTATTCGGAGGATGTACAAAGGCTTTACGACTGTGACCTTCTTATTATGGACGACCTCGGCACGGAGTTTTTAACCGAGTACACGCATACGGCGCTTTTCGATATAATCGAAAGAAGGCTCGTTGCAAAAAAGCCGACCATAATTAACTTCAATCTTTCACCAAAAGATGTCGAAGCCCGATATTCGGACAGAATAATGTCAAGACTTCTAACCTTCACGCAGTTACT
>CACZWA010000008.1 GCA_902784685.1 uncultured Ruminococcus sp. | reverse complement strand
CATCGGACGAGCCTTTCAGGCTCTTACCTTTATGAATTTGCTTTGCAAATTCTGCTTCCGAGACTGATGAGGGGGTTTCCCTATATAGATTATACCACATTTTTCAGCACTGTTCAACAGTAATTTTTTGCAAAAAAGCGGCAAAAGCAAGCTTTATGCACAGGCTTTTGCCGCTTTTATCAATTGTCTTAGTTTATCGTATCGGGCGATTGAAGAGGCATAAATTCATTCCAGAAGAATGCTTTATAAGTTCTGAACGGATTGTAACCGTTAAACGTTACACTTGTACCGTTGCCGTCGCCTACAAGAACTCTCTTTAAAACGCCGTCCTCGTATTCGCCAAACAATACGTTGCCGTTTTCGCCTATGTTCTTGTAACCGTAGTTAAGCATAATCGAGCTGTCAGCTTCTTCATCATATGCAACAAAGCTTACATTGTCGATATATGCTTCTCTCTGGTTAAACTGCCCCTGATTTGACCCTGAAAGCGCAGTTTCCGTAAAGCCGAGTGTTGCAACTGCGTGATGCGGCGCCGCTTCATCTGTATATGAAAGAGTTTTTATCTTATCGCCGTTGTTAGCATTATAAAGCTCAGCGGTAATTGTATTGCCTTTTCTCGTTATGTCAATATGGAAAATAACTTTTGAAATAGTGCTATTAGTGAATACATCTTTAAAAGAATGATCATCAATAGCAAGAGTCTCTACTTCGTTAACACCTGCTGTTTTCTTGTAAAGTGCAAAACAAGGTGACTTATCGTAGCCGCCGTTTACCTGAACCATATAGTGATCATCGCTTCCGGAAGCATAGTCAAATACTGCGCTGAATATCGTTGATGTCTTGTTAAGCTTACCGTCAAACGAAAGCTTATAGTCTCCGCTCCAGCCTTCAAGACCCCATTCGCCGAAAGTATCCAGAACATCGCGGCAGTTGGGTCTGTAAAGAGTCCAGCCACGGTTAAAGCCTGTGTCTATACTTTCGTTCGGACCGCCTGTCATTGCAAGCGCTCCGCCGGAAATTTTAGCTCTAACGTTGCCCTTACTGTTAACGTTTGTATAATCTGTGTACCAGTTGCCTTCTGCGTCTATCTGCTTATATACTCCCGCCGTCGACTGTGTGTCTACATCATTTGCATATGCAAAGTCTTCCTTTAAATCGCTTGTGCCGTCTTTTATAAACTCGACATTCTTAACGAATTTCACGTTGTCAATCTGTGCGGTTCCTGTATTAACAGTTGAAGCCGATCCGTTTGCCATCTGTGTAAAGCCAAAGGTTCCCTTGTCGTTTGCAAAAAGACTTTCGCCTGTATAAGTCGCCGACGGATATTGAACGCCTGTCGTTGCATTATAAACCGATGCAGTTAAGGTGTTGCCGACTTTTGTAATGGTAACCTTCAAATTGTTTACGTTAGTCGAGTCCGGAATCACTGTATCGTTTGTTGCAAGAACTACGCCTGTACCGTCAATTTTCTTAATGATTCTTACAACATCATCTTCGGAGTAATTTCCACTGATTTCTACAAAAGTGCTTCCTGAGTAATCTGAATTGTTATCCTCATTATATCCTAAGCACACACCAATTCTCGAAATCCTCGTTCCAAGAACAGCGTCAAACGAAAGCGTCCAATCTTCGTCAGCCCAACCTTTTACGCCCCAGTCGAAATATTTGTCGGTAACCGCCGCAATATTCGGTCTGTAAAGCGTCCACTGATTGAGAGGTCCACCCGGCGATAAAACAGCTTGAATACTTGTATCCGGACCTTTTTCCATTTCAAGCACGCCGCCCGAAGCTATCCTTGCCAAAGTATTATTTTTGTCGTTACAGGTTTCTTTATAATATGTGTACCAGTTATTATCTTCTCCTACAGGTATGAACGGATATGTCGGGTAAAGAGGCTTGTTATTTTCGCCTACCGCAGTTTCAAGTGCCATGATTTCTTCTTGTGTCGATCCCGTTACATACTGACTTTCATCATATGAGAAAGAATCAGCTACACTTGTAATTTGGGTCTGCAATTCGGGTATGTTCTCAAGTTTGAGCGAAGAAATCTCAACCGGTACAGCCCCTGCAGCAGTACAGAAGCCAAGATATGTATTTTTTGCATCTGCGCTGAGCGGTGAGCCAAGCGTTACCGATTTTGTTTCGTTAACCAATTGACTCGTGGTTGTAGAAGGACAATAGTCGTTAACTGTTATTGTATTGTTTTCCATTGTAACGGTAAACCTTGCGTTGTTTATTATATAGCCATTTGTTCCGGTTGTATTTATTTGTACATCACTCGACATAAGCTCTGTTTTTACACCGTCTGTAAACTGGTAAAGTATCCATGCCGGCTGATCAGTTGAAGTAACTTTCGGAACATAAAGTCCGTAAAAGTTTTTACGGTTGGTTTTTTCAATATTGAAACGGAAAAATAAATTTGAATTTGATGATTTCAATTTATAATCAAATATTATTTTATAGTTATTGCTAATGTCATTTAAACTATCTGGCATATAAGCGACAACACAATCTCTGCTTGCGTATTGAACAGGATCAGAATCTGTTCTGCTAATCAAATATAAAACAGGAGTTGTTTTGTCAATATCAGTAGTTCTGATTGCAGCCTTTACCGAACCGTCATTAAATTTGTTATCATCCCATAAATTAACAAGCTTCCAGTCTCCCATGAAATTCTGAACTTCATCTTTAACATCGCTTGCAAGAAACTCTACGCCAAAGTTTTCGTCTTTTGCATATTTTGCAAAAGTCTCTGTTGCAACCTCTGCCTTTGGCATAAGGTCTGCCTTATTGTAAACTGTTACGGCGGAAGCAGAAATGCTGAGCGCCGCAAGCATTACAAAAGCAAGCATGATTGAAACAATTTTTTTGGTTTTCATATTTTCCGGTCTCCTTATTTAATTATATTTACGGATAAAGCCATAGTGCCGAAACTCCGCAGGATTTACAGCGGCTTATGTATATATTAAACAGAATACGCCTCATTGTAAGGCAATATCCCTATGTATATTATACAACATATCTAAGTTTTTTACAAGTTGATAATTTGTAGACAAAATTTTATAACACCTCGGGCTTCCCCTACTATTCACTCTCACACTTATCGGAACGGGCAAGCCCGTTCCCTACGCTGTTTCATTTACAATTCATGATTTCGGGCGGCAGGTTGCCGCCCCTACATCGTCACAAATCGCCTTTTAGCTCGCAAAGCTACGCTTGCTCGCCCTGTCAGGCGACTTGCTCCTCTCCCCAAAAAATCTCACGATTTTTCGGGGACCCCATACATATCATTAATCAACACTTTCCACTTTCAATTTTCCATTTTCCATTTAATAACTCCACTCTCCAAACTAAAAAAGCAAACAGATAGGTTTGCCCTATATGTTTGCTTTTGGTTTACATAATGTGGTTGACAAATTATTTATTTAAGTACGACAATATGCGGTTAAGCGTTTCATCATCATAAAACTCTATTTCAATCTTGCCCTTTTTGTCGTTCTGTTTTACTCTAACCTTTGTTCCGAGTTTCCTCGAAAGGCTTTGTTGAAGCTCTTTTGCGGCAAGGTTCATAACAACCGCACCTTTTTCTTTCTTTGTCTTGCCTGTCTTTTTGTAACTGCCGACAAGCTGCTCCGTCTGCCTTACCGAAAGCTCTTTTCTTATAACCTCAAAGGCAATTTTTTCTTGTTGTTCCGGCGAAAGACCGACAAGCGTTCTTGCGTGACCTGCCGATATTTCCTGCTGCACAATAAGCTTTTTAACGCTATCCGAAAGGTTTAAAAGCCTTAAACTGTTTGCAATTGCGCTACGGCTTTTTCCGACCTTTTCACTTATTTCTTCCTGCGTAAGGTCGTATTTTTTCATAAGCTCATCAACCGCCAGCGCCTCCTCAATCGGGTTTAAATCCTCTCTCTGAAGGTTTTCGACAAGCGCTACCTCGGACATAACTTTATCGTCATATTCCTTAACAATTACCGGCACTTCTTTAAGCCCTGCGAGCTTTGCGGCACGCCAGCGGCGTTCACCTGCAATTATGGTATAAAATCGGTTTTTCTCGTTTTTTCTTACAATTATCGGAGATATTACGCCGTACTGCTCAATAGACTTTGCAAGCGCTTCAAGCCTTTCCGCATCAAAGTTGCTTCTCGGCTGTTCAGGGTTTGGTTCAATATTTGAAAGTCTCATTGTTTCGACATTTTTCTCCGCATTTACGGCTGTTTCTTCGGGCGAAGCGTCCGGAATAAGCGCTCCCAGACCCCTTCCAAGTCCTTTTTTCATATTACCATCCTTCTTTCGACCGATTTAGGAATTTTTTTCTATAACTTCTTTGCCAAGCGCAATATAGCTTTCTGCGCCTCTTGAATGAATATCGTATTTTGTTATAGGCAGACCGAAGCTCGGGGCTTCGCTAAGGCGCACATTTCGAGGAATAATTGCCGCATAGACCTTTCCGGGGAAAAAGCGCTTTACTTCCTCAACAACCTGAAGTCCGAGGTTTGTCCTTGCGTCAAGCATAGTCAAAAGCACGCCTTCAATCTCAATTTCGGGGTTAAGGCTCTTTTTTATTTTTTTAATTGTTGAAATAAGCTGACTTACTCCTTCAAGCGCATAATACTCACATTGCAACGGAATAAGCACGCTGTCTGCCGCCGTAAGGCAGTTTATGGTAATCAGTCCAAGTGACGGCGGACAGTCTATTATTATATAATCGTATTTGTCACTAACCTTTGCAAGCTTGTTTTTTAGCGTAAATTCTCTGTCGTCTGCTGAAATAAGCTCAATTTCCGCCCCTGCAAGGTCAAGCCCCGACGGACAAATATCAAGCCCTTCAAACTTTTCCTTTATGCTCACGCTGTCTATATCCGTTTCGTCAACTATTACGTTATATATGCTTGCAGTAAGCTCTCTTTTTTCAATTCCAAGCCCTGTTGTGGCGTTGCCTTGTGCGTCCATATCCACAAGCAAAGTCTTTTTGCCAAGCTCACCGAGTACGGCGGCAAGGTTTACGGAGGTTGTCGTTTTTCCGACTCCCCCTTTTTGGTTTGCAACAGCTATAATTTTTGCCATATGCATCTTCCTCTTTTTTTATACTTACCCATTTGTTTCACGTGAAACATTTTCAAGTTTTTGTTTTTTGTCTTTGTTTGTTTCACGTGAAACAATTAAAACCTTCAAAAAATATCAAAAAACTTGCTTTTTTCTATTTGTTTTATTTTATCCGAACTACATTAAAAACATTTCCAAAGAACGAACAAAAACGCTCAAAAAATGCGTATTTTTTGCTGTTTTTACTCTTTTTCTTCGTTTTCTTCAATTTCTTCTGTTTCGGGTTCAACTTCATCTGCGTCAGGCTCGTCAATCATATCTTCGGGATTTCCCTCAATAACAGTATTGTCCTCAACCTTTTCCACTTCTTCGTCCTCGCTGTGTTCCGTGCAGGTTATTGCCGCAACGGTAACTCCGTCTGTTTTCTTCATAAGCTTAACGCCCTGCGCAACCCTGCCGCAAGTACGAATATCCGCAGTATGAAGCCTTATAATTACGCCTTCGGTGTTTATAATAATAACGTCATCATCATCGCTGACAGCCCTAAGACCGACAATTTTACCTGTTTTTTCGGTAATTCCGTAGTTTTTAATGCCCTTACAGCCACGGCTTGTAATTCTGTATTCTTCAATCGGCGTTTTCTTTCCGAGTCCGTTTTCTGTAACGGTAAGTATGCAGTCTTTTCCGTCCGTAACGTTAAGGCTGACAACATAGTCGCCCTCTTTAAGCTTAATTGCCCTAACGCCTCGGGTAATTCTGCCCATGCTTCTAACCTTTTCCTCGCCAAAGCGCACAGCCATACCTTCGTGCGTTCCGATAAGAATATCTGCGCTTCCGTCCGTGAGCTTAACGCCTATAAGCTCATCGCCCTCGTCAAGGCGAATAGCGTTAAGACCCGACTTTTTGTTTGAGTTGTAAACAGAAAGCGGACTGCGCTTTATAATGCCGTTTTTAGTCAGCATAATAAGGTATTTTTCATTATCAGCCATATCCTTAATCGGAATAACGGCGCTGATTTTTTCTCCGTCCTCAAGCTGCAGAATATTCACAGCCGCCGTACCCTTTGCCGTTCTGCCTGCCTCGGGTATCTCATACGCTTTAATTCTGTGAACTCTCGCCATATTGGTAAAGAACAGCAAATTATCATGAGAAGAAGCCGCAAAAAGATCCTCCGCAAAATCTTCTTCACGTCTGGTCATACCGCTTATTCCTCTGCCGCCTCGGCGCTGGGCTTTGTAGGTATCCGAAGGAAGCCTCTTAATATAGCCGAAATGCGTAAGGGTAATGATATTTTCTTCCAAAGGAATAAGGTCCTCAATATCAATATCCTGCTCGGACGGCTCAATGGACGTCCTGCGGTCGTCGCCGTATTTTTCGGATATTTCCGTTAATTCGTCTTTTACAATCTGTTTTACCATATTTTCGTCCGATAAAACTCTTGTATAATATTCAATTTTTTGGGTAAGCTCGGTATATTCTGCCTCAATTTCATCACGGGCAAGACCTGTGAGCCTTGCAAGACGCATATCGACAATTGCCTGTGACTGCGGATCGGAAAGCCCAAAAGCTTCCATAAGGTTGTTCTTTGCGTCAGTTACGCTCTGCGAATTTCTTATTGTTTTAACAATTGCGTCAATATTGTCAATTGCAATACGCAGTCCTTCAAGAATATGAGCACGTTTTTTCGCTTTGTCAAGCTCAAACTGTGTACGTCTTACGACAACGCTCTTGCGGTGGTCAATGTAAGAGTTAAGCACCTCGTTCATTGACATAACCTTCGGCACGCCGCCTTTAATGGCAAGCATAATTGTCGAAAAGCTTTCCTGGAGAGAGGTATGCTTATAAAGCTTGTTCAGCACAACATTTGCGTTTGCGCCGGCTTTAAGCTCAATAACAATTCTCATACCTGCTTTGCCCGACTCGTCATTTACGGACGAAAGCCCGTCAACCGTCTTATTCTTAATAAGGTTATATATGCTCTCGATAAGCCTTGTTTTGTTAACCTGATACGGAATTTCCGATACGATAATTTCCTGCTTGTTGCCATGGTCCTCAATTTCGGTTTTGGCACGCATCATCATTTTTCCTCTGCCTGTCGCAAAGTAACTGCGTATGCCTCTAACGCCCATAATAAGCCCTTTTGTCGGGAAATCGGGTCCTTTTATGTATTCCATAATCTCGTCAACGTCCATATCGGGCTTGTCGAGCATAGCTATACAGCAGCTGCAAACCTCACGGAGGTTGTGCGGCGGAATATTCGTTGCCATACCTACGGCAATACCCGAACTGCCGTTTAAAAGCAAATTCGGAAATTTTGAAGGAAGACACTGCGGTTCGGGACGGCTTTCATCGAAGTTCATCTCAAAATCAACAGTTTCTTTTTCAATATCCGTCAGCATTTCCTCGGAAATTTTCGACATTCTCGACTCCGTATAACGGTAAGCCGCAGGCGGGTCGCCGTCAATTGAACCAAAGTTTCCGTGACCGTCTATTAAAGGATACCTCATAGAGAAATCCTGTGCAAGTCTAACCATAGCGTCATAAACCGAAGCGTCACCGTGGGGGTGATATTTACCCAGCACGGCACCGACGGTTGTCGCACATTTTTTATGCGGCTTGTCGTGTGTATACCCGTCCTCATACATTGAGTAAAGTATTCTTCTGTGAACCGGTTTAAGTCCGTCACGGACGTCCGGAAGCGCACGTCCGACAATAACGCTCATTGCGTAATCTATGTACGCTTTTTTCATCTCGCTGTTAAGCTCGACTTCTATAAGCTTTTCCCCGTCGTATGGGGTTATTATATTCTCGTTATCCAACTTCTTTCCCTCCGCTTTCTACTATATATCAAGGTTTTGAACATATTTTGCGTTCTTTTCAATAAACTCACGTCTCGGCTCAACGCTGTCGCCCATAAGAAGCGTAAAGGTTTTGTCCGCCTCAATTGCGTCTTCAAGCTTAACCTGAAGCATAATTCTCTTTTCGGGGTCCATTGTTGTTTCCCAAAGCTGTTCGGGATTCATCTCACCAAGACCTTTGTAACGCTGAATTTTGGAATCCTGTCCAAATTCGGCAAGAAGCTCTTTAAGTTCTTCATCGGTATAAGCGTACTGCTCTTTTTTACCTTTGCTTACCTTGTAAAGCGGCGGCTGGGCTATGAATATATGTCCTGCGTCAATAAGCGGCCGCATATATCTGAAGAAGAAAGTTAAAAGCAGCGTTCTTATATGCGCACCGTCAACATCGGCATCCGCCATTATTATAACTCTCTCATACCTAAGCTTGTTTATGTCAAACTCATCGCCGATTCCCGTGCCGAGCGCAAGTATAACGGGATTTAACTTGTCGTTCCCGAAAACCTTGTCAACTCTTGCTTTTTCAACGTTGAGCATTTTTCCCCAAAGTGAAAGTATTGCCTGGAACTTACTGTCTCTGCCCTGGTTTGCGCTACCGCCTGCCGAGTCTCCCTCGACAATGTATATCTCGGTGTTTTTCATCTGCTTATCACGGCAGTCTTTAAGCTTTGTCGGAAGGCTTCCGCCCGCCGCACCTTTTCTTGATAGCTCACGGGCTTTTCTTGCGGCTTCTCTCGCCCTTGAAGCCGCCATGGTTTTCTCTAAAATGAGCTTTGCAAGCGCAGGATTTTCCTCAAGAACATTTTCAAAATTGCTCGTAACAATTCCGTCAACAAAACCTCTTATTTCGCTGTTTCCGAGCTTGGTTTTGGTCTGTCCCTCGAACTGGGCTTCAACCAGCTTAACGCTTATTATCGCCGTTAAGCCCTCACGGACGTCCTCGCCTGTCAGCGGTTTGTCTTTTTCTTTTAATATATTAAATTTCTTTCCGTAGTCGTTAATAACCCTTGTAATTGCCGTTTTAAAGCCTGTTTCGTGAGTACCGCCCTCGGTTGTGTGAATGTTGTTGGCAAAGCTTATAAGCGTTTCGGAATATGCCGTTGTGTACTGAAAAGCTATTTCAACCTCGTAGTTTTCCTTCTTGCCCTCAAAGTAGATAACCTCAGGGTGAAGGGCGTCTTTATCGGTATTTATATATTCGACAAAAGACTTTATACCGCCCTCGTAGCAAAAATCGCTTACTTTTTCGCCTTCTTCATCGTCTTTTGTTCTTTTGTCCGTCAAAACAATTCGCAAGCCCTTGTTAAGGAAAGCCTGCTCTCTCATACGTTTTTCAAGCACGTCAAAATCAAAAACCGTGGTTTCAAAAATTTCGGGGTCAGGCCAGAAGGTTACCTTTGTACCGGTTTTTGTTGTTGCTTCTTTTTTCTCAAGCGGAGCTTCGGGAACGCCTCTTTTATAAACCTGGGTGTATCTGTTTTCTCCGTTATAAACCTCAACTTCAAGCCTTGTTGAAAGCGCATTTACAACAGACGCGCCAACGCCGTGAAGACCGCCCGATACCTTGTATCCGCCGCCGCCGAACTTACCTCCCGCATGAAGAATTGTAAATACAACCTCAACCGCAGGTTTTCCGACCTTGTGGTTTATTCCTACCGGAATACCTCTGCCGTCGTCAACAACGGTTATGGAGTTGTCCTCGTTTATATCCACAAAAATATTTTTGCAGTAGCCGGCAAGAGCCTCGTCGATACTGTTATCGACAATTTCGTAAACAAGGTGATGCAGACCTCTCTCCGATGTACTTCCTATGTACATACCGGGACGCTTTCTTACGGCTTCAAGCCCTTCAAGCACCTGTATATTGTCGGCGCCGTAATTTGTTTCTGTTCTTTCTGTACTCAAAGCTTATATTCCTTCTTTCTGTAAACTTCTTTCTTTTATTTCACGCTTTAAAACGTTGGTGTTCATATATTCAAGGATTTTTTTGTAATCCGCTTCGTCACGAATGACGTGTTCGTAAAAAGATTTTTGCCATAGTGAAAATTCTGCTTCTTTTGATGCAAAACGTTTCATATTACCTATTACCCTCATCACCGTAGGGGCGGCAACCTGCCGCCCGTTATCCGAATTAATTATTAAAATTAAATGGATATGGTCAGGCATTATTACATATTTGTCAATTTTCACACTACTATAATGTTTAGAAACACCCTGTATGGCTTTTTCTGCAATTTTTCCGTATTTTGATAACTCCGGGCGGCAGATTGCCGCCCCTACCGATTTCCACAGCAGAGGTTTTTTATTTTTTGTGCATATCGTTATAAAATAATATCCGTTGTCCGAATAATCGTAATTTTTTAATCTTATTTGTTTCCTTTTCGGTAATTCATTTTGCATAATCAGTCTTATAATGCATTTCCGCAAACTTCAAATTTAAAAATTCCGTCCTCGGCGCTAATTTCAACCACATTTCCGGGAAAAAGCTTTTTGCCCCGCATAAGGCAAATTTCACCGTTAACGCTCACAATCCCTGCGGCAACCATTTCTTTGGCTTCACCGCCGCTAAGAGCCGCCCCCGAAAACTTTAAAAACTGGTCAAGCTTTATAAAAGGCGTAGATATTTCAATTTTTTCCATATTTCTAACCACCTCTTTCTAAGTACGGGCGGCAAAGGACGCCCTATTTTTTAATCATTGCTTTCAAGCCTTTTTAGAAGCGTAGACGAAGCAATATTCGATATAAAAACCTTGCTCCTTCCTTTTATTTCGGTCACAATAAACGATTTTGGCACATCATCCGAAACATTCACTATAAATTCCTCGTCCTCGGCTTCTCTTAAAAATTCTCTTGTAATTTTCGATACCGTTGTCGTTTCAAAATCGAAAACGGCAATTATATCTTTTTCAAAAACAATGTAGTCATTTCCAAGATGAAGGAACATTTTTCATTTCTCCTATCGAATTACTTCTCCGTTTACAATTTTAAAATATCTTGTTTCTTCGGTATTTTCTATTCTGTCGGTATCGGTGCAGGTTATGAAAACCTGTGAATTTTTTATTTTCGAGAAAAGGTATTCTCTGCGTGAAAGGTCAAGCTCGCCTGTTATATCATCAAGAAGAAGCACCGGTTCTTCCTCGGTTTCTTCAAGAAAAAGCTCTTTTTGAGAAAGCTTTAATGAAAGCACAATCGTCCTTTGTTGTCCTTGTGATGCATATATTTTTGCATTGTTGCCGTTTATGAAAAACACAAGGTCATCCCTGTGAGGACCGACAACCGCCTGACTCAAAAAAATTTCTCTTTCAGCCTGTCTTGTCATTTCTTCAAAAAGCGCCGCTTTAACTTCTTCTTCCGTCATATTCTCCGTGTCTTGCAGCGACCCGTGATATTTAGCGGTAAGCTTTTCCGTTCCGCCCGATATTTCTTCATGAATTTCTGCGGCTTTTTTAACAATTTTATCCGCAAAATTTTTTCTGTAAAGTATAACCTTTGCTCCAAACTGTGCAAGCTGTTCGTTCCATATAGGCAAAGTATCGTTTACGGAATTTTTCATTTTTTCGTTTTTTAAAAGCTTGTTTTTTTGCTCCAGCGCCTTGTTATAGCTCGATAAAAGGTGCATATATCTCGGTCTTACCTGGCTTATTGCCATATCGAGAAAACGCCGCCTTGCGCCCGGACCTTCTTTAACAAGTGAAAGTTCTTCGGGAGTAAAAACAACAACCGTGAGCTTTCCCACAAGCTCCGACATACGGCTAAGCGCCACATTATTTATGGAAACGGTTTTCTTTTTTTCAGTAAAAAGTCTCATTTTTGTCGTCATATCACGTCCGCCCGAAAAATATTCAAGCTCAATATCCGAAAATTTTTCGCCGAGCTTTATCATCTCTTTTTCGGAAACGGGCTTAAAAGATTTTCCGATAGCGCCCAAAAAAATTCCTTCAAGAATATTAGTCTTTCCCTGGGCGTTGTTTCCGTAAAAAACGTTCAGCTTTTCAGAAAGGAAAATCTCCGCTTCTGAATAATTTCTGAAATTTTTTAAATAAATTTTTTTTATATACATTATCTTAATCTGACAGGGGTAACAATGAACAGGAATTTTGCATTTTCGTCAGTCGATTTTATAACGGACGGCTTAATCTCCCCTGTAAACTGCATTATAATTTCGTCACACTCGCTGTTTCTGAGTGCGTCAAGAACATATTTATGGTTAAATCCTATTTCAAAAGGCTCAGATATAGATGTTGAAATATCAACAACATCATTAACCTTTCCTCTTGAGGTCATGCAAAAAACAGTCATCTTGTTGCCTGCAAATTTAAGCTTAATCGGGCTTTTTGCCGCGCCTTCGTCAATTACAAGCGCCGCGCGTTCAAGGCTGTTTGCAAATTCTTCTTTGTTTATAACTGTTTCAAAAAGAACTTCTGTAGGAATAAATCTTCTGTAATCAACAAAATCACCTTCCAAAAGTCTTGAAACAAAACGGCAGCTGCCGATTTCAAAAAGAACAAAGTTCTTGTTAAGCGTAATTTTTATTACCTCGTCCTCCGGTTTTATAATTTTAGCAAAATCATTAAGCGCCCTGCAAGGAATAACGCAGTCTATTGCGGGACCATTATAATCAACGCTGTCCCATCTTGCGGCAAGTCTTGCTCCGTCAAGCGCCGATGCGGTAATTTTGTTATCCTCAATTTCAAATTTAACTCCCATTAAAACAGGTCTGCCCATATCTACCTGAGCCGCCGCAAAAGCCGATTGTCTTATAATTGCAAGATATTTTTCAGGCTCTATTTCAAGGAATTTTTCACCGTTAACTGTCGGAAAATCGGGATATTCGTCACCCGGAACGCCGCTTATATCATACTCAACGTCAAGACATTTAATATGAGTTACGTTGTTTTCTTTAAGCTCAAAAAAAACTATTCCGTCAGGTAATTTACGAACAATTTCACATATTATGTGAGAATTAAGTGTTATTGAGCCTTTGTCGCTTATATTTGCGTCAACCTCATAGCAAACGGCAGTATCGAGGTTATTTCCTACAATTGTAAGTTTTTCGTCCGCATCAAAAAGCAGATTTTCGAGAATTGCAACGGACGGTCTTGAAGGGGTTGCTTTTGAAGCCGCCATAACTCCGTCCAAAAGGTCATTTTTATTACATGAAAATTTCATTTTAACTTTCTCCTTTTTATATTTACTTTTAAGTGAAAAACAATCTCTCTTTAATGTATGTATATAAATAGTTATAGTAATAGAGGGTGTTGAAATATGGAAAACTTTAATAAAACAGGGTATAAAGGGAAAATTTACAAAGGTCGTATATGGAAAATTAAAGTAAAATATTTAAAACTTTTCCATATGTTTTTCCACAGTTATATTTTTCCACACAGAATTTCCACATTTCATAAACGGTGTTGAAAAGTGCTTTAAAAATCAGTATTCTTTAAGCGAGTGAACAAGCGTGTCAATTGACTGTTTTAGCTGCGCATTTATATGCATTTGAGACTCCGTTTTTGCAAGCGAGTTTATAACCGTTGTGTAATCTCTGTTAAAATATTTTCCAATCTCTTTAAGCGATTTTGAAGTCAGCTGCCTTGATATATACATAGCAACCTGCCTTGCAAGGACAATTTCTTTGTGCTGTTTCGGAGACTGCATATCTTCTTTTGAAATGTCGTAATATTCCGATACCTTTTCGGCAATTTGGTCTATTGTAAAGCTTTTTATTACAGGAGTTATAATATCTTTTAAAATACTATCAAGCTCTTTTGTCGTAAAGTTTTTTTCGCCGCCGAAGGTAGTAAAAGCTCTTACCCTTGTAAGTGCGCCGTTTAACTCTCTTATGTTGTTTACAACGTTTTCGGCAATATATTCAAGAGTTGACTGTTCAAGCTCAAAACCGCCTGCCGTACATTTCTTTTTAAGAATTGCCATACGGGTTTCGTAATCGGGCGGCTGAATATCGCACATTAAATCTCCCTGAAAACGTGTGCGAAGCCTTTCTTCGAGAGCGTGCATTTCGTTTGGCGGACGGTCTCCCGAAATTATAATCTGCTTACCTGCATTGTAAAGGTGGTTAAAGGTATGGAAAAATTCTTCCTCCGTCTGCACCTTTCCTGCAATAAACTGAATATCGTCGATTAAAAGAATGTCAATCTTGCGGTATTTGTCACGGAATTTCTGCGTTGTGTTTGTTCGTATAGCGTTTATAAGCTCGTTTGTAAAATCCTCCGATGTAACGTATAAAATGTTTGTCGAAGGATCACGACCGAGAGCGTAATTTCCGATAGCGTGCATAAGGTGAGTTTTACCGAGACCCGAATGACCGTAGAGATAAAGAGGGTTATAAGAACCCGGTAAATCCGCAACGGCAAGCGCCGCCGCATGAGCCATTCTGTTGGAGCTTCCCACAACAAAAGTGTCGAAGGTAAATTCGGGAATAAGTCCGAAATCCGTTTCATTCTGCGGAACGAAAACCTTCGGTTTGTTTTTTTCGTAAGCCTCCGCTTCGTTTTCGGTTAAAATAATCGGTTTAACGGGAAAACCGCACGCTTTAAAGAGTGCGTCCGTAAGCTTTGGCATATAACTGCTCTCAAGAGCGTTTTTCATCATAGACATAGGCGCTTTAAGAAGAAATTCGTTGCCTTTAAGTTCGAGCGGCTCAAGCGGCTGGAGAAGGGCGGTTTCATCCGGAAATACGTGGCGGTGCTGGATGCCGAGAAGCTGGGCCGCGGCTTTACCGTATTCTGCTCGGTAAAACTCAAGCAGATGAGCCGCTCCGTCGCCCGGAATTTCGTATCAGTGATCCGGGACATCCCCCAGGTGGCGGAATGCTACAACATCTCCGGGGAATACGACTATCTCCTGAAAATCCAGGCTCCCGATATGAAGTACTACAATGAGTTCATCATCAATGTCCTGGGAAACATCGACTCCATCGGCTCCATTCTCTCGTCCTTCGTGATGGACGAGATCAAGAACACCCACGCCCTGTATTTGTAAAGGCTATTTGTTCCGGCTGTAGATGTCGTCCATCGAAAGTTGGCCCCAGCGGGGGAGGGAGGCGTCATCCACCACCGCGTCGATACGACGGGCGTGGCCCTGCATCACATTCTGTTCCAGGAAGGCTTTTTCAATGTCCCAGACATAGGGCATATAGGCGGCCACGTCGTGCGAACTCTCGTGGAAGCGGTAGATGCAGTAGTTGTCGTAGCCTTTTTTCTCCCAGTCCTTTGCCAGCCAGCTGCTGCCCCAGATGCCTTTTCCCGCGATGCTCATTTTCTTGTACTGGACGGCTTTGTCGGCCGTTCCGTGCAAAAGGAGAATGGGGCAGGGGGCCTTTTGGAAGCGGGGGGCGCCGCTGGTGCTGATGATGGCCCCGGCAAAGGACATCACCCCTTTGAAGTTGAATCCCTCCGGAAGCCCCTTCGCCGTTCCGTTGACAATCCCGTATTCGGCCGCCAGGGAAATGATGGCTCCGGCCGATGATCCGGCCAGGACAATGTTGTCGGGGTCGATGCCGAGGGTTTCGCGCTTCTCGGACAGGAAAGCGACGGCGGAATAGACGTCTTCCACGCCCACGTCCTGGGACAGTTGGAAGCGGTCCACCGCCTTCAGCGCTCCGGCGAGGCCTTTTCCTACCTTATATCCTTTCATTCCCAGGCGGTAGTCCACGGACACGACGGTATAGCCGTTGTC
>CACZWA010000007.1 GCA_902784685.1 uncultured Ruminococcus sp. | reverse complement strand
GAAGCTGATATTGAAGCTGCTAACAAAAATATAGCCGAGCTTTCGGAAAAATACGAAAAACGCAAAGGCTCGGTAGAAAGCACAATAAATCAATATAAATCCTTCAAGGCGGACTACACGGAAGAAAAATCAAAACTTGAAGCCGAAATTGAAAATCTGCTTCTGAACGAAACCGCATATACTCTTGCAAAAAATCTTAGCGAAAATGAACCGTGTCCCGTTTGCGGAAGTATTCACCACCCCACCCCTGCCGTTCTTAAAGAGGAAAGTGCCGCAAGAATAGAGGAATGTAGGGCGGAGATAAAGCACTTTGAAAAAGAAATCGAAGACGCCGACAAAATTATCCTCGGCTTTACCAACGGATACGGTGACGACAAAAAATCCGACCTTCTTATCGAGATTGACGAATTGTCACACAGCATATCTGCACTCACGGCAAGACGTGATTTAGGGCTTGAAAGGCTTGAAACGCTTAAAACGCAGATTTCCGACGCTTCCTTAAAAGCTGAAGGCGCAATAAAAATTCAGTTCGAAAAAGGAAATATTTTGTCAAAATTTATGGCAGAAAACGGCTTGGGCGTGATTGCCGAGGAAATGGCAAAGCTTGACGATATAGAAAAGGAAATAACCACTACAGAAGCGGAAATTTACAATCTCAGGCAGGAAAGCGACGCTTTAAACGAAAAACACAGCGCCATTCTCGAAAAGCAATCACAGCTTGAAACAGAGCTTGCCGTAACTACAAATGCCGTAAACGAACAAAAACAGGCTCTCCACGAAACTTCTTTAAAGCTTGCGGAGCTTGTTGAAGAAGGTACGGTTTACGATGCAATTGCGCAGGTTAAAGCGGAAATTGACGCAATATCGGCAGAACAGGAAAGTGCCGCCGCACGCTTTGATGAGCTTACCGAAGCTCTTGCTAAAAATGCGGAAGAAACAGCAAATCTTGAAAAAGAAATTATAAAAATTAATGCCGACCATGCGCAGATAACCGAAAAAATTGCCGCTATTCTTGAAGGCACGGATATTTCTTCACCCGAAATAATCTTGCAGGCAAAACTCAGCGACGAAATGGAAACAAACTATAATATAGAAAAGTCACAGTATGAGAGCGGTATAGAAAAAATGCGCACGGAAATTGCTCTTTCACACGAGAAGCTTAAAGGCAAAACCGTTTCTTCTGCCGAATACGACAAGGCAAAAAGGCGATTTGAAAAAGCAAGCGCAAGACGTGATGAAATTTTGTCCACGCTTGAGGTTGCAAGAAACGAGCTTGAGAAGCTTACAGAAAGTAACAGAAAATGGAAAATTGTGAATGAAAATCACAGCAGACTTATGAGCGAGCTTGACGCTTTAAACGCTATAAAAAAACTGCTTGCCGGCAACAAATTTGTTGAATATGTTGCGGAAGAAAGCCTTAGATATGTGCTTCTTGAAGCATCTGAAATACTGGCTTCTCTCACAAACGGCAGATACAGAATTGAGCTTGGAAGCGAAGGCGAATTTGTGGTTAAAGACTATCTTTCGGGCGGAAGCTACCGCACGGTCGGCACGCTTTCCGGCGGCGAAACCTTTCTTACCTCGCTTTCACTTGCTGTTGCGCTTTCAAAGCAAATTCAGTTAAAAGGTAAAAGTCCGCTTGAATTTTTCTTCCTTGACGAGGGCTTCGGCTCACTTGATACGGAGCTTTTAGACACCGTTATTTCAAGCCTTGAAAAGCTTTCTGGCAGTTCAAGAGTTATAGGTGTTGTAAGTCACTTAAAACAGCTTCAGGAAAGAATACCGAGGAGACTTTATGTAAGCCGTGACGAATATAATTCAAGCACAATATCTTTGGAAACTGTTTAAGTTTTTATTCACAGCATAATCTGCGTTTTCATATACTGTTATTGAGGCTTTTAAAAAGCCCAAAGCCGCTATGCGGCATAAATAAACGGAGGTTATGTATTAATGTTTAATAATGGATATTACGGATATTACGGCTGTGGAAATCAGGTAAGCCCTGCGTGGGATCGCAACGGCAGATATCCGCAGAATGACGGTTGCTGCCAGAGAGCATTTGAAAGAGGTTTTTGTCTCGGACTTTCTTATGCGGAAGGCATTAACGATGATGATGACGATTGCTGCTATCATCACAATTGCAGATTTTAAGTTTTAAAAGAGTGGTGCAGTTTTTAACAAACTGCACCACTTCATTTTTTAGGACTTCTTATATTTTAACAAGTCAACAAGCTGAACAAACTCACAGCGTATTCCAAACGGGTCATCCGCCATGCCCTCTTTTGCAAGAGCAAGCACGCTGTCGTAGCTTGAACTACCCTTATAATCCGAATCATTAAGTATCATACCAAGTTCGGCGACAGCCGCCGCAAAGCTGAAATCGGAACTTTCTGCCGTACCGCCGTCCTGTGTTACCGTTTGCTGTACAAGCTCACTTTCATCGGAGTTCGGCATTTTGTAGCGGATTTTAACCGTCATAAGCTCGTCGCTTCCAACAAGCTCCTGCTTCTGATATTTAAGCTCGCTTTTAATAGTTCCGTCACTCGGAACAAGCTCATAAAGAACCGTTACCGTAGCACCTGAACCAAGCTCACCGGCATCTTTTTTATCGTTTTCAAAATCCTCATTGTTTAAAAGTCTGTTTTCATAGCCTATAAGGCGGTACTGCGCCACCTTTTCGGGGTTAAACTCAACCTGTATTTTTACGTCCTTTGCAACCGTATAAAGCGTTTTCGGCATTTCATCAACAAAAACTTTCTTTGCCTCACGAAGATTGTCAATATAAGCATAGTTTCCGTTACCTTTATCTGCCAAAAGCTCCATTTTGCTGTCCTTATAGTTGTACATACCAAAGCCGAGAACAGTAAGGAATATTCCGCTTTTACGTTTACTTACAATTAGCTTTTCAAGCTCTGCCTGCGAGGACGCACCTATATTGAAATCGCCGTCCGTACAAAGAATTATTCTGTTGTTTCCGTCCGTTTTGTATTTTTCCGCTTGCTCATACGCAAGGTTTATTCCGTCCTCACCTGCTGTTCCTCCATATGCATGAAGCCCCTTTACGGCACTTAAAATCTTTTCCTTTTCGTTTGCGGGAGTCGGCTCAAGCGCAACCGAAGTACCCGAAGCATATGTCACGATAGAAATTCTGTCATTTCCGTCAAGTCTGTCAAGAAGCATCGAAAGTGCCTGTTTTACAAGAGGCAGTTTGTTGCTGTCATACATAGAGCCTGATGTATCAATCAAAAACACAAGATTTGAAGGCTTTTTCTCTTTAAGTTGCTCTCCCGAAACCGTCAGCATAGCAAGCATATGTTCACTGTTCCACGGGCAAGCCCCAACCTTATAATTAACGCCGAAGGGTGTGCCTTCCTGCGGCTCTGCCTGTGCATAACTAAAATAATTTATCAGTTCTTCGCTTCTTATGCTCCCTGCGGGAATTTCCTGTCCGTTTAAAATAAAGCGGCGCAAATTGCTGTACGAAGCAGTATCTGTATCTATTGAAAAAGTCGAAAGCGGTGAGGTAACAGCATTTTTAAATATGTTTTCCTCGTTACTCGTATATTCCTCCGTATTTACCGGCTCAAAATAGTAGTATGGCGAATAACCTCCGCCCCTTGCTCCCGGAACTGCCTCTGCTTCTTCTACATATCCGTCTGCCACAGCCGCACCGCCGCCTGCCGCACTTTTAGCTCCCATATTTGCAAGATATCCCGTCATCATTGAAGAAACATTTACATTTTGATAATCTTCCTCATCGGCTTCTATTTCTTCGGCATTTAACGTGTTTAAAATAAACCTTGCCGCCTGTTCACGGTTTATAGCCTCTCCGATTGCGGCATCAACGCCGTCCGTTATTCCACTGTCAATAGCCGCCGAAATGTAATCTTCCGGATATTCCGAAAGTCCGCCAATATGAAGCAGTCTGCACATTATTGCCGCCGCCTGCTCGTATGTAATATTGTCGTCAGGTCCGAAATTTCCGTTATCGTAGCCCTTTAAAAGCCCTGCATTTGCCGCAAACTGAATGTCGTTAAACGCCCAATGGTCATTTGAAACATCATGAAAATCATACAGCACCTCTGTATGAGTAATATCCTTAAATGCAAGTCTTATAATTCTCGCAAACTGCGCTCTTGTAAGAAGCCTTTCGGGGTGAAGCTCACCGTCCTCATAACCCGTGATTATATTTTTTCCGTGCAATTCTTCAAGGCTCGAAGCGTAAACCGCTCCGCTTGAAAGATGAATCTGCGGCAGTATAAATGTTACCGCAAGCAAAATCACAGCAATTATTTTTGTTCCGTTTTTAAATTTTTTCATCGTTATAACCGTCCCCTTCCGTAATTTTTTTAGCATTTTAACCTTTTCTGTTAATAATACCCTGCAAGTGCCGAAAAGGTTTCATATATTCCATAAAATTTTTTATTTTCTTATTATCTGTCATTTTTTGTCAAAAAAGAGCGTATATATAAAAAGGGAGAGTGATATAATGATTTCAGCCTTAATTGCCTCTGTATGGGGATTCCTTACAAACAACATTATTTTTTTTGCGTGTTATATAGGTTCGGGAGGAGCTTTTCCGCCCCCTCTTTCAAAAGAGGAAGAAGCCGAGCTTTTAACTCGGCTTGAAAACGGAAGTAAAGAAGCAAGAGATAGGCTTATAGAACATAATCTGCGCCTTGTTGCGCACATTGCAAAAAAATATACGGTAAACGGTCACGATACGGACGACCTTCTTTCGATAGGTACAATCGGACTTATTAAAGGCGTTTCGAGTTACAGCTCTGCACGAAAAACAAAACTCAGCACTTTTCTTGCAAAGTGTATTCAGAATGAAATTCTTATGTATCTGCGTTCCGGCAAAAAATTACAGCGTGAAGTGCTTTTGAGCGACGCTCTCGGAGGCGATGCGGAAGGAAACGAGCTAACTTTAATAGACGTAATTTCGGACGAGGACGAATCCGTCATAAACGAAGTTGCCCGAAACCTGCAGGTTAAAGCTCTCTACGGAAAAATAGACGGAACGCTCGACCCACGGGAATCCCATATAATTTCCCGAAGATACGGACTTTTCGGCTACCCCGAACAAACTCAAAGCGAAATCGCCGATGAGCTTGGCATAAGCCGCTCTTACGTTTCCCGAATAGAGAAAAAAGCTATTGAAAAATTACGCTCAGCGCTTAATATTAATACTTAAATGTTTTTCCGCCCTAATCCGATAGCGGAAGTTCAAACCAAAACACAGAGCCGCTTCCGAGAGTTGTATCTACTCCGTAAGGGGCTTTATGATTTTCAAGAATATTTTTAACAATGGAAAGTCCCACGCCTGTGCCGAGCTTTGTTCTTTTATGAAGCTCGCTTGCACGGTAATATCTGTCCCAAATAAGCGTGCGGTCTTTCTCGCTTATACCCTCGCCTGTATCTTTAACCTCAAAGCGTGCATTTGTATCCGATTTTTTCAAGGTAATTTCAACCGTTTTGTCATCACCCGTATAGTTTACGGCATTACTTATAAGGTTATATATAACCTGCACGATTGAATGTTCGTCGCCTATAACAAAGAGGTCTTTTTCTATATGTGCAATAAAATTATACCCCTGCGTTTCGCTGAACACGGTAAAACGGTTTACAATTTCGCTCACTTCTCTCGAAAGATTAAACTCCTCAAAAACAATTTTTGCCGTTCCCGATTCAAGCTTTGAAAGGTCGAGAATATCGTTTACAAGCGTTGTAAGCCTATCTGCCTCATCAATTATAACCTGCGTATGTGCGGCACGCTTTTCAGGGTTGTTTCCCGACAAGTCACGAATCATCTCCGCATAGGATTTTATAATTGTCATCGGTGTTCTCAGGTCGTGAGATACGTTTGCAATAAGGTCACGGCGCAGCCTGTCTGTTTTTGAAAGCTCGTGAGCCGCATTATTAAGCGCTTCCGAAAGCTCGTTAATCTCGGTATATGTACTGCCTTCAAACTCAACCGAATAATCGCCCGTTGCAAGCTGTTTTGAGGAATCGGTAATTTTTACAATCGGCTTTGCAAGCTGTTTCGCAAAAAAATATGACAGCAAAAATGCCATAAGCAGAGAAATTACGGATATAAGCATAAGCTGGTTTTGAAGCACCTTGCTCGTTGCATCAACGGGTGCAAGCGTGGAAGTTATTGTAAGATAAAAGTTCTCACCTTGACTATCTGTCAAAATGCGTGTATAAATAATATGGTCCGAATGAGTATAGGGGTTTTTTACTTTTTTTATAACGGTTGTTTTGCCTTTTTGAAATTCTTTTATTATTTCATCATGATTTTCAAGAAATCCGTCAATCGGGTGCTTGTTTTGAACAAATCCTTTTTTATCGCTTGTCCCGCTTTCAAGAAAATTCTTAAAACTTACATTAAACTCGCTGAACATAAACATTTCAGGCGAATACAGAAGTTCTCCGCCTTCAGAAAAAACTCTGGCGCTTATGCCCTTTTCAAAGCAGAATTTATACAGCTTTTCACGAAATTCATCGTCAATGCCCGCTTCAGGTTCAAATTCAAAAAAAATCTCGTTTCCGTAAAGGCTTATCTGATGACTTTTCATAACCGAATAATAGGTTTTTAAAAACGTTATCTGCAGGCACCAAATCATCACCATAATAAGAAGGGCAAGCACAAGAAAATATGCCCACATACGCATATGCATACTGTGAGTTTTGCAGTTTTTTTTCATTGAAAATCAGCTCTCCTACGCTTCAAATTTATAGCCGAGACCTCTTAATGTTACAATATAATCACGGTACGGTCCTATGCTTCCCCGAAGCATTTTAATATGCGTATCGACAGTGCGGTCGTCGCCGAAAAAGTCAAAGCCCCATACGTCCTCAAGCAGTTTATCACGGCTGAGAGCAATACCTCTGTTACGCACAAGATAAAAAAGAAGGTCATATTCTTTCGGGGTCATGTCCACCTTTTTGCCGTCAACATAAACGTTACGACCTGCCATATCTATTTCAAGTCCGCCGAAAACAAGAGTTTCGTTGCGGTCGGGCTCGGCAGACCTATGCCTCTTTATTATTACGTTGATTCGAGCCATAACCTCTTTTGGCGAAAAAGGCTTGACAACATAATCGTCGACGCCGATTTCAAAGCCGAAAAGCTTATCATATTCATCGCCCCTTGCAGAAAGCATAAGCACGGGAATATCTTTAATTTTCTTTATCTCCTTGCAGGCGGAAAACCCATCAAGCTTCGGCATCATAACATCAAGTATTATAATGTCGAAATCGTTCTCCTTAACCATATTAACTGCCTGCATACCGTCCTCCGCCTGATAGACGGTATAGTTTTCAAACTCTGCATATTCCTTTATTACTTCACGGATTTTTTCTTCATCATCGGCAATAAGTATTTTACACATATAAAAACCTCCGAATAAATCTGTAATTACATTATAACTCTTTTTTTATTATTTTACAACATCTTTGTGTAAACGCTGTGAAAAAATAGAAAAAACTCTGCTTGTCATCTAAAAAAGCTCATTATTCCTATTATAATTATAAAAATTGGCGGCAACACCTCTGCGGCTTTTTGCCCTCTTTTTAGGTTTTTAAAGATTTTCTTGCCTGTCTTGCCCACAAAAATCCCTATGCAAAGCATTAAAAGCTGTGAAAATCCTGCCGCCAGCGGAAAATACAGCGGCAAACCATCGCCTATGGCATAGCCTGTGCCTGCTCCCAACATATCAACAGACAGAGCAAAACCAAGCACCAGCGCCTCTTTTGGCGTACAAATGCAGGCACCCTCCTGCATACTTTCTTTTCCAAACCATGCTTTTAAAAATATTCCTATTCCCGTAATCACGAGCAAGCTGCCGCCGACTGTATTTTCAAGCGGAGCGGATAACAATGCGATAAAAAAATCTCCCGCAAAAACTGCAAGAGAAGCATAAAAAGCAGAAATTGCCGCAATTATAAGCCTTGACTTCCACGGAAAATGCCCACCCGAAAGACTTGTTACAAACCCCACGGAAAAAGCGTCAATACTAAGCACCGCCGCAAACACAAAACACAAAATCAAAACATGTTTCCTCCTTAAAACGTCCTAAAAACAGTATATTCGTTTTATGAGAAAAATGTTAAACGGAAGGAAAATTCAAGAAAAGTATTGCAAAAAAGCAAAAAATGAGTTAAAATAACTGTATAAAAACGGATAAAAAGGTGATTAAAATGGAGATAGGCAAGAAAATTAAAATTTTAAGGCAAGGAAAAAACCTTACCCAAGACGAACTGGCACTGCGCTGTGAGCTTTCAAAAAGCTTTATTTCACAGCTTGAACGTGACCTCACTTCGCCTTCCATTTCAACTCTTGTAGATATTCTTGAATCGCTCGGCGTTACTCTTAAAGAGTTTTTCAGCGACGACGAAGAAGAAAAAATCGTCTTTTCGCCTGCGGATTATTTTGAAGCGGAGGACGAAAACCTCGGCTACAAGGTGGAATGGATAATTCCTAACGCACAAAAGAACATTATGGAGCCGATTATGCTCACATTAAGCCCCGGCGGCACATATAAAGAAGAAAACGCCCACGAGGGCGAAGAATTCGGATATGTGCTTGCAGGAAATATCGTTATTAAAATAGGCAGCAGAAAATACAGGGTTCATAAAGGTGAAAGCTTCTGCTACAAGCCGAGTAATACTCATTGTATTTCAAACCCCGGAAAGACAACAGCAAAAATAATTTGGGTATCTTCGCCGCCATCATTTTCAAATTAAAAAATCAAATACTAAACGCCATAACAATAAGCGGTATTGTTACAATTGAAGCTACGGTCGAAATTGATACAATCTCTGATGAATACTCCGCATCAAGTCCGTAACGTGCCGCAAAAAGCGTTGCAACTGTCGCAGAGGGACATGCTGCCGGAATAAGTATTGCTTTTGCAATTTCCGGCGGTATTTTTATTATACGAACAAGAGCAATGCAAATAAGCGGAATTATTATAAGCCTTATGAGCGAAACAAAGTATATCATTGGCTTTTTAAGGCACTCTATAATATTTATTTTTGCAATGTAATAGCCGAGCACAAGCATCGCAAGCGGTGTGTTAAGCGAGGCAAGATAGCTTATTACTGATTTTAAAACCCCGATAACTGCAGTTGTTGAATCAGAATAGCGCCTGAACCAAAAACCGCTGATAAACAGCAACATACTAACACCCGTACCTATAACTCCGGGGTTTATAAAGCCTTTTTTTAATGATATTTCTTTTTTATCGCCGCCTGTGCATAGATACACGCCGTGAGTCCAATAAAGCGGAGTAAATACGGCAAGATACATCGAGCCGTAAAAAACGCCCTGCTGCCCCAGAGCTTCCGTCAAAAGCGGAATTGCCATAAAACCGCAGTTTGAATAAACGGAGGCAAAAATATTTATACGTCTGTGGTCCTCATTTTTTTGCTTTTTAAAAACAATAGTAGAAAGCACAATTGCAATAATATGTATTCCGAGAGCAAGAGCGGCGGCAACGCCGAGCTGTTTTGCTTCGTCTGCATTAAACGGCTTTTCATATGAGCTTATAAGCACACACGGAGTGACAACAGTTAAAAGCACCGTTGTCATTTCTTTTGCGCCTTTTTCCGTAATTTTGCCCATTCTCGTAAGGCAAAAACCAACGATAATAAGCCCTAAAATTATAAGTACCTGATTTGTTACAATTATGCCAAGTTCCATTTTTTAATTCCTTTTAAAATGCATTTAAAATATGTTTGATTTCCGGTTTTTCTCTGCCGTTACATGAGCCGTAAACTTCGATTACGTCAAACCGAAATGTGCTTTTGATTTTATTTTTTGAAATATAGCTTTCGGCCGCACGGCGGATTTTTCTTTGTTTTTCATATCCTACCGCCTCACACGGAAGTCCAAAATCCGTATTCGACCGTTGTTTAACTTCAACAAAAGCAGTTATATCTGCCTTTTGCGCTATTATATCAATCTCCGCAAAGCCGGCATTATAGTTTTGAAGAACTATTTTATACCCGTTCTTTTTAAGAAATTTTGCGGCGAAATTTTCTCCCCTGTCCTTTGAACTGCCGCTGAACCAGCGATAAACATTAATTTTTTCTTTAATGTTCATCGTGCTTGCCGTCCGATTTTTCATAGACTTCGTATTCGTCCCATATTCTTTCGAGCTGTTCAAAGGTGTTTTTTACTTCATCTTTTTTTCTCATACCGATAGCAACTATAAGGCTGTTTACAAGGCTTAGCGGCGCTACAAGCGAGTCAACAAACGACGCCATATCGCTTCTTGCAATAAGCTTATGCGTAGCATATTCGTTTATCGGCGCATAGGGACTGTCTGCAATTGTGATTATTTTACTGCCTCTCGAAGAAGCAAACTGCACGGCTTTCAGCGTTCTTTTTGAGTAACGGGGAAAGCTTATTGCAATAACAACCGTTTTTTTATCGGTTCTTATAAGCTGTTCAAAAATTTCACTTGAACTGCTTGTATGAAGAAGCTTAACATTCGGCAAAAGAAGCGTTGTGTAATAGTAAACAAACTGCGCAATCGAAGCGGCGCTCCTAACGCCCAGAATGTACACGCTTTCTGCATTTAATATTGTATCAACCGCGCCCGAAAATTCTGAACGGTCGGTATCTTCAAGAGTCTGTTTTATTTTTTCGAGGTCAGCCTGCATAACGGTTGTAAGAATATCCTTATCGCCCATACGGCTTGTCGTTACATCCATTCTCTGAACTGATGTGAGCTTGTTGGGAATAATTTCCTGCAACGCGCGCTGAAAGGAAGCAAAGCCGTCGCAACCAAGCTCATATGCAAAACGCACCACGGTAGACTCGCTTATACCTACCTCTGCCGCAAGCGCAGAAGCATTGAGATACGCCGCCTTGTCATACTTTGAAAGCACATAGTCGGCAATTTTTTTGTGACCCTTACTAAGGTCGCTGTAATTGTCCTTTATTTTTGTTATAATATCAACAGCGGCTTCCATTTCTTACCCTTCTTTATTTTATTTTTTTTGCAACGTAAAAAACTTTTTCGCTTTTTTTATGGGGAGCTTCAAACGATAAATCGTCATAAACTGCCATAAGTTCAAGCCCTGCATTACGGAGCAAGCTTTTTATTTCCCTATCTGTATAGGCTTTTTCATAATGAATTTCGTTAATGCGTTTATATGTATTTCCGTTTTTCACAAAAAAGTTGAGGTCAAATTCACAAATATTTTCTTCGGAATCATAATAATTTTCCCAACTGTAAAAAACATCATCATGTTCATCGTTAAAAATATTTCCGGCAAGAATATGTTCAAGCTTATGTTTTGTATTCACATCAAAAACAAATACACCGCCGGGATTAAGATAGTTATTTACCCATTTAAAACAACTTAAAAGCTCATCTTCGTATGTAACGTAATTAACGCTGTCAAGCAGGCATATTACGGCATCGACAGTACCGTACAGCTCAAAGCTGTCCATAGGCTGCTCTATATACAAAATATCACGGTCGCCCTGCTTGTTTCGTGCTTCGGCAAGCATTTCGGCAGATGCGTCAACGCCAATCATTTCATAGCCGAGGTCGGAAAGCATTGAAGTAACCGTTCCCGTGCCGCAGGCAAGGTCAAGAACCGAGTGAGTTTTTATATCGGAAAATTTTTCAATCAGCTTTATAACATATTTTACCCGACTTTCGTAATCAACATCATAGGTTAAAATGTCATAAAGGGCGGCAAAATTTCCGTAAGCCTCCGAGTTTGAGTCTGCGGCTTTAAGTCCAAGCTCAAAACCGCCGTTCCCCCGCTTCATAATATCGTCTATCTTTGCTATAAGCGAGGAGCTTACATCTGTTTTTGCGGCAATATCGCTGTACATTGCGCCTTTTTTAAGCCGTGAGGCAATATCCAGCCTTTCGGATATTGCGGTGAGCTCTGCGGGTGAGCAAAGCTCGCTCAAAAAGCGCTGCATATCATCTTCATTATCAATAGCCGCAAAAGCTCTCACAAGGCTTTTGATGTCTTTTGTCTGTTTTTTCATATCGTTTCTCCGTGTAAAAAGTTTATGGCGGAAAAATAAGGCTATCCAGCTAAGGATAGCCTTAAAAATCTCTTTTTACTGTTAGATAATAGCAAGTGTTGACTCTTTATCAAACAAATGCATTTTTTCAAGGTCAAATGCAACGGTAATCTTGTCACCCGGCTGAGCGGTTGAACGAGGATTAACCTTTGCCACAAAGTGATTGCCCTCGAAAATAAGGTAAAGTAATGTTTCTGCACCCATTGCTTCTGTAAGTTCAACATCAACTTTTACCTGGCTGTCCTGAAGAGTTGAAAGATAAATTTCCTCATCATGAACATTTTCGGGTCTGATACCGAAGATAAATTCTTTACCTTCAATTTCAACACCTTCAAGAGCTTTGGCTTTGCCCTCCGGAATCTTAAATGAAGACTCTCCGATATGTACTATATAATCGCTGCCCGACTTTTCAATTGTGCAAGTAGCGGTATTCATCTGGGGGCTTCCTATAAATCCTGCAACAAACAGGTTAACAGGTTTCTCGTAAAGTACCTGAGGAGCGTCAATCTGCTGAATAACGCCGTCCTTCATAACAACAATGTTTGTACCCATTGTCATAGCCTCAACCTGGTCATGAGTAACGTAAATGAATGTTGTCTGTAGACGTTTGTGAAGCTTACCTATCTCTGTTCTCATCTGAGCACGGAGCTTAGCGTCAAGGTTTGAAAGCGGTTCGTCCATAAGGAATACCTTCGGGTTACGAACAAGTGCACGACCAAGCGCAACACGCTGTCTCTGACCGCCCGAAAGAGCCTTCGGCTTTCTGTCAAGAAGGTGTGCAATTTCAAGGATTTTTGCAGCCTCGTCAACACGTCTTTTGATTTCATCTTTCGGAGTTTTACGAAGCTTAAGACCGAATGCCATGTTTTCAAACACGGTCATATGCGGATAAAGCGCATAGTTCTGGAATACCATTGCGATATCTCTGTCTTTGGGAGCTACGTCGTTCATGAGCTTTCCGTCGATATAAAGTTCACCTTCACTGATTTCTTCAAGACCGGCAATCATACGAAGTGTTGTAGATTTACCGCAGCCTGAAGGACCGAGAAGAATGACAAATTCTTTATCGGGAATTTCAAGGTTAAAATCTTTTACGGCTTCAACGCCGCCGGGGTATCTTTTCCATATACCCTTAAGTTCCAGTCCTGCCATTTTTATACCTCCTAAGTATAAACTAATAAAATATAATATAATTACTGATTATATTTTATCACATTTTTAGTTTTTTTTAAATAGCTAAAACGTAGAAAACATAGACTAATTATTGGATATTATGCACAAATACCCATCATTTTCATTTCATCGACAGCGAAATTCGATTTTTTTTCGTGTCAATGTCAAGTATTTTCACTTTTACTATGTCACCAACCGAGAGGACGTCCATAGGATGTTTTATATATTTATCGCAAATTTGCGAAATATGCACGAGTCCGTCCTGATGAACACCTATATCCACAAAGGCGCCAAAGTCGCAAATATTACGCACAGTGCCTTCAAGAATCATACCGGGCTTTAAGTTTTCTATGCTCATAACGTCGCTGTGAAGTATTGGCGCAGGAAGCTCGTCACGAGGGTCTCTGCCCGGTTTTGTAAGCTCGCTCACAATATCCTGCGCAGTCGGCAGACCAACTCCGTGAGCCTCTGCAATCTCTTTAAGGTTAATATTTCTCACTTTCTGCGGCAAATCACCGATATTTCCGTTTTTAACGTCATCTTCCGTATAGCCGCACTTATTTAAGATTTCCTGCGCAAGCTTGTACGATTCGGGGTGAACTGCGGTATTGTCAAGCACATTTTTGCCGTCTCTTATTCTAAGGAAACCTGCACACTGCGTAAACGCTTTTTCACCGAGCTTGCTAACCTTTTTGAGCTGTTTTCTGTCCGTAAAAGCTCCGTTTTCTTCACGGTAAAGCACAATATTTTTTGCGATTGGCGCATTTATGCCCGCAACGTATGAAAGAAGCGACGGCGATGCGGTATTTACATCAACACCGACACTGTTAACGCAGTCCTCAACAACTCCGCCAAGCGCTTCGCTTAAACGTTTTTGATTCATATCGTGCTGATACTGTCCCACGCCGATTGATTTCGGGTCAATTTTAACGAGTTCCGCCAACGGGTCTTCAAGCCTTCTGGCAATAGAAACCGCACTGCGAAGCGCAACGTCATAATCGGGAAATTCTTCCGCTCCAAGCTCCGAAGCGGAATATACCGAAGCTCCCGCCTCGCTCACCATAACATATTTTACTTCACGGTTAGCTTCGGGCAGAAGTCCTGCAACAAATTGCTCCGTTTCTCTCGAAGCTGTGCCGTTTCCTATTGCAATTACATCTACCTTATAATCTTCTATTGTGTCAAGTACTGTTTTCTTTGCTTTTGAAAGGTCATGGTGCGGAAGTGTACAATAAACCACGCCTGTTTCCAGCACCTTTCCCGTTTCGTCCACAACAGCCATTTTATCGCCTGTACGAAAGCCCGGGTCGAGCGCCATAACCGTATAACCCTTTATGGGCGGCGTCATAAGAAGCTGACCGAGATTTTTTGAAAACAGTTCAATGGCGCTTTCCTGCGCACGGTCGGTTAAAATATTTCGTATTTCGTTCTCAATAGACGGCGCAATAAGCCTTGTATAGCTGTCCTCCGCCGCTTCATCAATAAGCTCCGCCGCCGCTCCGCTGTTTTTCACAAGCTTGCGGTGGAAAGTTTTAAGAATAAGCTCGTTTTCAATATCAAGCTTAACCTTGAGTTCGCCCTCTTTTTCACCTCGGTTTATGGCAAGTATGCGGTGATTGGCAATTTTTGCCGAAGGCTCTGTAAAATCAAAATATGCGGTATAAACGCTGTCGTCCTTTTCTTCAGCGGCATGAACCGTGAGGTTTCCGTTTTTGTAAGTATATTCCCTTACAAGCTTTCTGAAATCGGCATTATCGGAAATTTCCTCCGCAATTATGTCCTTTGCTCCGGCAATGGCATCATCTGCGGTTTCAACGCCTTTTTCGGGATTAACAAACCCCTCCGCCGCAGAGGCAATATCTTCTTCCTCCTGCTCCATAATGAGCTTTGCAAGCGGCTCCAAGCCCTTCTCTTTTGCAACGGTTGCTCTTGTGCGGCGTTTCGGGCGGAAGGGGCGGTAAATATCCTCTATTTCCTGCAAAGTTTTTGCGTCTTTAACTGCCTGCTCTATTTCCGGAGTAAGCTTGTCCTGCTCCCCTATAAGCCTTATTACGTCCTCTTTTTTTTCTTCGAGAGTACGCAGATATGTAAGTCTGTCAAAAAGCTTACGGAGCTGCACGTCATCAAGACCGCCCGTAACCTCTTTTCGGTAACGTGCAATAAAAGGAATAGTGTTCCCTTCGTCAATAAGCTTCACCGTGTTTTCAATCTGCGAAAGATTTATTCCGAGTTCCTCTGAAAGTATGCTTAAAATTTCCGCTTCCATAAAAATTTTCCTTTCGGTATATGTTTTTCTTTATTTTTTATTTTAACATATAATAAGGAAAAAATCAATATTTTTTATAAGAGATTTTTCCATTCATGTTTTTTCTGTAAACTTATTTTGAAAAATAGTTGACAGTCGGTGCAAAATGTGGTAAAATATATCACGGCAAAATAAATGGTATATATCCAAAAGGAAGGAAAAAAATGAACAAAACAAAATTTTTAAGCTACTGTGCGATTTTTGCGGCGCTCACCGCCGTGCTTTCACAGATTTCACTCCCCATAGGTCCCGTGCCGATTAACCTTGCGCTTATGTCGCCGGTTATTGCCGCCCTGCTGTTCGGAATACAGGTAGGCGTTACAAGTCAGGCGGTTTATGTACTTCTCGGCGCAGTCGGACTGCCTGTTTTTTCGGGCTTTCGTGGTGGTTTGTCTGCTCTTGCAGGTCCTACGGGCGGTTACATAATAGGCTATATACTCTGTGCGCTTTTGGCAGGAGTTATCATAAAATACTCAAAAGAAAAAAGCGTTCCCATGTTGGTGCTTGCGGCAGTTGCCGGAACGCTTATATGCTATCTTTTCGGCACAATATGGTTTGTGTATCAGCAAAAAACCACCTTTGCGGCGGCTCTCTCTCTTTGCGTTTTCCCCTTCTTGCCGGGAGACGCCGTAAAAATTGCGCTTGACACGCTTATTGTGCGAAAAATATCTAAAACATTGAACAATCAGTAAAAACAGGGACGATGCAATTATTAAGCATCGTCCCTGTTTGCTACTGTTATTTTTATTCAACCGTTATTATTCTTACATGACCTTCATCATACATATTTCCCGTTAAGATATACTGCGGCAAAACGGTTTCAACCTTATTGCCGTTTTCATCTATATATGAAGCAAGTATTTCGGTATAATAATCGCCGTGATGATGACCGCAGAATACTGCCTTTACAACGTCGGCATTTTCTGTAATAAGCTTATACATTTCAAGCGTTGTTTCATTGCTCTCGCTGTTGCAGGTGAAAAGTGTGCTGAAATCGTCCGCAGGGTGCTTTGTGTTCGGTCGGAACGGAAGCACCTCTGTTTCTTTCGGGTTATAAGTACAAACCTGCTCATGCTGGAAAATGAGAATAATCAAATTTTCTTTTCTTGCTCTTTCAAGGTCTTTTTTGAACTTTTCAATCTTAAAATCAAAATATTCACCGTTGTTGAAAAGTGCAACAAGCATAACCTTATCTCCGAGAACTTCCGAATGATAAAACAGGTCGTTGTTCCAGAAAGTTTTGAGTATGGCAAGTCTGTTCTACAACGGGTCGTTATCGAGAATAAGACCTTCCATTTTTCTTGTATAGTCATGACCGCCGCAAGTCATAATAATATTTTTATCCGTAATAAGCTCTTTTACAAGGTCAATGGTTCCCCAGGTGAGATAATCCA
>CACZWA010000006.1 GCA_902784685.1 uncultured Ruminococcus sp. | reverse complement strand
CTTTTAATTATCTTGCATTTTTCGCATATAGGTTTAACTGACGGTTTAACCTTCATTTCGGTTACCTCCTTAATTTGCATCCGGCTAAAACACTTAGCCTTTTATTTTATAATATTTCGGCTCTTACTTTGCTCTCCATGTAATTCTGCCTTTTGTCAAATCATACGGTGACATTTCAACCGTTACTTTATCTCCCGGTAAAATTTTAATGAAGTTCATTCTGAGCTTACCGGAAATATGAGCCAGCACCACGTGACCGTTAGGTAATTCAACTTTAAACATTGCATTAGGCAGCGCTTCAAGCACTGTACTGCCCTCAAATTCGATTACATCTTCCTTTGACAAAGAAAAATACCTCCTTCAATACTCTTTTTGACTATACTGCCTTTATACTTCAAGCGTAGTAAATTCAGGCTCGCCATCCGTAATTATAACCGTGTTCTCATAATGCGCGGACAGCCCGCCGTCCTCTGTTACAACAGTCCAGTCATTATCAAGCGTATATACATCGTAATGACCCATGTTTACCATTGGTTCAACGGCAATTGTCATGCCCTTTTGCAGCCTTGCGCCGCGACCGGGCTTTCCGAAATTCGGTACATCGGGGCTTTCGTGCAAATGTTCACCTATTCCGTGACCTATAAGGTCGCGCACCACCGAATAACCGTGAGCTTCGACATAACTCTGAATTGCCGAACCTATGTCACCAACTCTGCCACCTGCCTTCGCCTGTTTCACGCCCTCAAAAAAGCTTTCTCTGGTAACTTTAATAAGGCGCTCAGCCTCCGGCGAGATTTTGCCCACAGGATACGTCCTTGCGGCATCCGCATGATAACCTTCATAGCACGCACCCAAATCAATGCTTACTATGTCACCTTCTTTAAGGATTCTGCTCCCCGGTATTCCGTGAACAACCTCATCGTTTACCGAAGCGCAAATGCTTGCCGGAAAACCGTTATAATCCTTAAACGACGGTGTACATCCGTTTTCCAAAATGAATTTGTGGACAATTTTATCTATATGTGCAGTCGTAATGCCGGGCTTTATCTCTTTTTCAAGAAGCTTAAAAACCTCAACAAGCACTTTCCCTGCACGTCTCATTTTGTTGAGTTCCTGCTCCGACTTTATTGTTATCATCTTTCTACACCCAGTGCCTTCCACATAGCAACGCTTGTTTCCTCAACGGAGCGTCTCCCTCCGTCAACCGTAACAAGATTGCCCTTTTCTTTGTAGTAACCGCTTACAGGCTTTGTTTCTTTATGATAAACCTCCAAACGGCTTCGCACTGTCTTTGCCGTATCATCGGCTCGCTGCACAAGCTTTCCGCCGCATTTTTCACATAAATTTCCTTTTTTTGAAGGATTACTTATAACGTGATATATGGCGCCGCAACTATCGCAGCTTCTTCTGCCGCTTATACGTTCAATAATTTCTTCATCCGGAACATTAAATTCAACAACCTTATCTATATTAATGCCGTTTTTGTCAAGTGCCTCTGCCTGGGGCAGTGTACGGGGAAACCCGTCAAGTATAAACCCGTCTTTGCAATCCTCCGCCGCGAGGCGGTTTATTACAAGGTCTATTATAAGCTCGTCCGGCACAAGTTTTCCGGCTTCAATATACGATTTTGCTTTTTTACCAAGCTCTGTTCCTTCGCTGATATTGCGTCTTATTATACTTCCCGTTGAAATTGCGGGAATATTATAATGTTCGGACAGGTAAGCGGATTGAGTTCCTTTGCCCGCAGCCGGCGGACCAAGTAAAATCATCTTCATAAAAAATACCTTCTTTCCGCTATATAGGGACGCTTAATCAAGGAAGCCCTTATAATGCCTCATAAGAAGCTGCGATTCAATCTGTCTGTACGTTTCAATAGCAACGCCCACAAGGATAAGAAGCGATGTGCCGCTGAATGATAACGTAATGTTATTCGACCTTGCAAGAAGGAGCGGAACAATAGCTATAAGAGCAATACATACCGAACCGATTGTTGTTACTCTGTTCATAACCTTTGTTATATAATCCGTCGTCGGGCGTCCCGGTCTGATACCCGGAATAAAGCCGCCGTTACGCTTAATGTTGTTTGACATTTCAATGGGATTATATATCATTGCCGTATAGAAGAACGAGAAGAATATTATAAGCAGGAAGTAAAGCACCGCATATACAGGGCTGCCGTAATTAAGCACCGAAAGCACCTTGCCCCAGAAGCCCGTAACATTTCCGTTTCCGCCCGTGAAAAGCTGAACCATTGTCTGCGGGAACGAAAGAAGTGAGCTTGCGAAGATAATCGGTATAACACCTGCCATGGCAACCTTAAACGGAATGTTTGAGTTCTGACCGCCGTACATTTTTCTTCCTACCACTCTTTTGGCGTAGTTTACGGGAATCCTTCTCTCCGCGTCATTGATAAGCACAACAAAGGTTATTATTGCAAGAGCAATTACAACTATAAGAAGAAGTGTTACAATATTAACCGTTCCGTTTGCCGTAACAAGAGCCGCGAACTGTCTTATTGTTGTCGGAAGGTTAGCAACGATACCCGCAAAAATAATAATTGAAATACCGTTACCTACACCTTTTTCTGTAATTTGCTCACCGAGCCACATAAGAAATGCGGTACCGGCTGTAAGCGAAATTACAACAATAAAGAAGCTGAGCGGTGTATTGTTTACAACAAGCTTTGCGTTTGCAAGACCTACATAAAGGCTTGCCGACTGAATGAACGCAAGAATAACCGTAGCGTATCTCGTCCATTTAGCTATTATTTCTCTGCCGCCGTCTTCGCGTGAAATACGCTCAAGGGCAGGAATCGCAACCGCAAGAAGCTGAATGATAATTGTCGCGGTTACATAGGGTGTGATACTAAGGGCAAATATCGAAGCATTGCCGAGAGAGCCACCCGATATAATATTCAGAAGGTCAAATATACCGCCTTCGCCCGAACCCACGCCGAGAAGCTGTTTTAAGCTTTCGCCGTCAAGCCCCGGAACCGGAATAACCGTACCAATCTGAAATACTGCAAGCATACAAAGTGTAAATATAATTTTTTTCCTTAGGTCGGGTAATTTCCACGCGTTTGCTAAGGTTTTAAACATATTACATCACCTCTGCCTTTCCGCCTGCCGCTTCTATCTTGGCTATCGCAGTTTTTGTGAATCTTGCGGCCTGAACCGTTACCTTCTTTTTAAGTTCTCCGTTTCCAAGCACTGCAATTCCGTCTTTAACCTTGCTGATTACACCTGATTCTTTTAAAACCGCCGCCGTAACAACGGTTCCGTCTTCAAATTTATTAAGTTCTGCAACGTTAACCTCAACATATTGTTTAGCAAAAATATTATTAAAGCCACGTTTTGGAAGTCTTCTGTACAGAGGCATCTGTCCGCCTTCAAAGCCCGGTCTTACACCGCCGCCCGAACGCGCATTCTGACCTTTATGGCCTTTACCTGCTGTCTTACCGTTACCTGTTCCGGCGCCGCGACCTTTTCTTTTTGCATCTTTAACGGAGCCGGGAGCAGGTGATAATTCGTGTAAACGCATTTTATGCACCTCCTTCAATTATACTTCACGTACTTCAACCAAGTGTACAACCTTTTTAATCATACCTCTTACGGCATCATTATCATTGTGTACTTTTACGTCTCTTATTTTTTTAAGTCCAAGAGCCCTCAGAGTAGCAATCTGGTCCTTTTTACAACCGATAGAGCTCTTAACTTGTTTGATTTCTAACTGAGCCATTTTTGCTCCTCCTTAGCTTAATAATTCTTTAGCTTCTTTACCTCTGAGCGCCGCAACATCGTCAGCTCTTTTAAGGTTAGCTAAGCCCTGAATTGTAGCTGTTACCACATTTCTCGGGTTATTTGAACGAAGTGATTTCGTTCTTATATCCTTGATACCTGCAAGCTCAATTACCGCACGTGCGCAAGCTCCTGCGATAACGCCTGTACCGGGGCCTGCCGGGCGAAGCAAAACTTCACCTGCGCCGAATGTTCCGATAACCTCATGAGGAATTGTTGTTCCTGCGAGCGGTACCTCTATCATATTCTTTTTAGCATCTTCAATAGCTTTTCTCACAGCGTCCGGAATTTCTGCCGCTTTGCCTGTTCCGCAGCCTACATGACCGTTTTCATTGCCTACTACGACAAGCGCTGAAAATCTCATTGTACGACCGCCCTTAACAACCTTAGCGACACGGTTGATTGTAACAACTTTTTCTTTAAGTTCCGGTTCCTGCGATTCATTTCTGAATGCTTTTTCTTTTTCCTGCACTGCTGCCTACCTCCTTTTATTAGAATTCAAGGCCGCCTTCACGCGCACCGTTTGCCAATTCTGCAACTCTTCCGTGATAGATATATCCTCCACGGTCAAAAACTACCTTGGTAATTCCTTTTTCTTTTGCTTTTTCTGCTATTAACAGGCCAACAGCTTTAGCAGCTTCCTTATTTCCGCCGTAATTCGCTTTAAGGCTGCTGTCTAAAGTAGAGGCTGCTACTAATGTATTACCGGCATTATCATCTATAATCTGAGCATAAATATGATTTAAGCTTCTATATACACAAAGTCTCGGTCTTTCCGCTGTGCCGCTCAAGCTTTTGCGTACACGTGCGTGACGTCTTAACCTTGCAGCATTACTGTCTTTTCTTTTTATCATTGTTTTAGCCTCCTCTCAATTATTTCTTTTTAGCGCCTGTTTTACCTTCTTTACGCTTAATAACTTCATCAGCGTATTTAATGCCTTTGCCCTTATAGGGTTCGGGCGGTCTTTTTTCTCTTATTTCGGCAGCGAACTGACCAACCTTCTGCTTGTCGTTACCCTTAACAATAATTGTGTTCTGGTCCGGAACATCAATTTTTATACCGTCAACCTCGCTTACTTCAACCTGATGTGAATATCCAAGGTTCATAACAAGCTTATTGCCCTGTTTTGTCGCTCTGTAACCAACACCGTTAACCTCAAGCTTCTTTTCAAATCCCTGTGAAACACCTACAATCATATTGTTGATAAGTGTACGGCTGAGACCATGAAGGGATCTGTGCTCTTTGTCGTCAGACGGTCTTGCAACTGTAATAACGCCGTCTTTGCTTTTAACTTTAATATCTTTGCTGATATACTGTTCAAGCGTACCGTTCGGGCCTTTTACAGTTATTTTATTATCTTTGCCTATTTTTACTTCAACCCCCGCGGGTAATGTTATAGGCATATTTCCTATTCTGGACATTTTTGCACCTCCTTAATCCTTACAACTTACCATACAAAAGCAAGCACTTCTCCGCCAACATTCTGTTTGCGGGCTTCTTTATCCGTCATTATTCCCTTTGATGTGGAAATTATCGCAATACCCATACCTCTGAGCACCTTCGGTAACTCCTCTTTGCCTGCATAAATTCTGAGTCCGGGTTTGCTGACTCTCTTTATACCGGAAATAACTTTTGTTTTGTTTGCTCCGTATTTTAAAGTTATACGGATAACACCCTGTGTATTATCATCAATAATCTGATAATCTTTTATATATCCTTCCGCAAGCAAAATTTCAGCTATCTGTTTCTTCATATTAGAAGCAGGAACGTCAACGCTTTCATGTTTTGCTGTCGAAGCATTACGTATTCTTGTAAGCATATCTGCAATAGGGTCTGTAATTTGCATTAGGGATACCTCCTTCCTTATCGGTAATTATTATTACCAGCTTGCCTTCTTTACTCCGGGAATCTGACCTTTATAAGCCAATTCTCTGAAGCATATACGGCAAATTCCGAATTTTCTCAAATAAGCATGAGGTCTTCCGCAGATTTTACATCTGTTGTATTCGCGTGTTGAAAACTTTTGCGGTGCCTGCTGCTTAAGTATCATCGCTTTTTTCGCCATTTGTTATATGCCTCCCCTCTTAATTTCTGCTGAACGGAGCACCCATAAGGGTTAAAAGCTCACGAGCTTCTTCATCTGTTTTCGCAGTCGTTACAATTATGATATCCATACCTCTGATTTTATCAATCTTATCATATTCGATTTCAGGGAATATCAGCTGTTCTTTTAAGCCCATCGAGTAATTTCCGCGTCCGTCGAAAGAATTGGGGTTAATTCCTCTGAAGTCTCTTACCCTTGGAAGAGCAACGTTAAAGAGTCTGTCAAGGAATTCATACATTCTGTCAGCTCTGAGCGTTACTTTAACACCTATATTCATACCTTCTCTGACTTTGAAGTTTGCAACGGAATGTTTCGCTTTGGTAACTACGGGCTTCTGACCTGTTATTCTCTCAATATCAGCCACTGCTGCGTCGATAGCCTTCGGATTTTCCTTTGCTTCGCCAAGACCTACATTAATTATTATTTTATCAAACTTCGGAATTTGCATAGGGCTTTCGTAAGAGAATTTAGCCATTAAAGCCGGGGCTATTTCTTTTACATACTTATCTTTAAGTCTTGCCATTTAATGTTACCTCCTCTCGCTTATTCGTCAATAACTTCGTGACAATTTTTGCAGTATCTTGAAGTCTTGCCTTCAGCATTAACCTGTCTGCCTATTCTTGTGGGCTTGCCGCATTTAGGACAAACTCTCATTACCTTGCAGGCATAAATGGGGCTTTCTTTCTGAACAAGTCCGCCCTGCTGATTCTGGTTGCGAGCTTTCTGATGTCTTGTCATTACGTTTATTTTATCTACAATAATTTTTCTTTCGCTCGGATTTACGGCAATTACTTTGCCCTTTTTGCCTTTATCCTTACCGCTGATTACGATAACCTCATCACCGGTTTTAACATGCATCTTATTCATCTATATGCACCTCCCTTTTATAGCACTTCCGGAGCCAGAGAAAGAATCTTCATATATTCCTTATCTCTGAGTTCCCTTGCTACCGGGCCAAATATACGTGTACCTCTCGGGTTTTTATCATCTCTTATAATAACTGCTGCATTCTCGTCGAATCTGATATATGAACCGTCTGCACGGCGTGTACCCTTTACGGTACGAACAATAACAGCCTTTACTACTTCACCTTTTTTAACAACTCCGCCGGGTGTTGCTTTCTTAACGGAAGCTACTACAACATCGCCTATCGCTGCATATTTTCTGCCGGAGCCTCCCAGCACTCTGATACACATAAGCTCTTTTGCACCGGTGTTATCTGCGACCTTTAAAAGTGTCTGCTGTTGAATCACTTAGGTTCACTCCTTCCTTATGCGGTTTATCTTGCTTTTTCAACTATTTCGACAAAACGCCATCTTTTTTCTTTGGAAAGCGGTCTTGTCTCCATAACCTTTACTCTATCTCCGATACCACATTCGTTGTTCTCGTCATGGGCTTTAAGCTTATATGTTCTTTTAACGATTTTTCCGTAAAGAGGATGCTTTACGTTCTCCTCTATCGCAACAACGATTGTTTTATCCATTTTATCACTTATAACCTTACCAATTCTGGTTTTTCTGTAATTTCTTTCCTGCATTGCTTCGTTGTCCTCCTTTCGCTACTTATCGAACCTGCTTACTTTGCAGCTTCCTCAATCTCTATTTCACGGAGTATGGTTTTAACTCTGGCAATGGTCTTTTTAACCTCAACCATCTTCATAGGATTATCAAGCTGGTTGGTGGCATGCTGAAATCTCATGTTGAAAAGTTCCTGCTTTAAGTCTTTCAGCTTAAGTATAAGTTCTTCTTTGCTAAGTTCTCTTATTTCATTAGCCTTCATTTGCCTCACCATCCATTTCTTCAACTTTGCGAACAACAAACTTACATTTTATAGGAAGCTTGTGTATGGCTCTTGTCATTGCAGCTCTGGCAATATCCTCTGTAACGCCTGCCATTTCAAAAAGTACTCTTCCGGGCTTGATTACAGCTACCCAATATTCGGGTGAACCTTTACCGCTACCCATACGTGTTTCGGCAGGTTTCTGTGTAACCGGCTTATCGGGGAAAATTTTTATCCAGACTTTACCGCCTCTTTTTACGTATCTTGTCATCGCGATACGGGCTGCCTCTATCTGATTACTCTTAATCCATCCGGGTTCAACTGCTACAATACCGTAATCACCGTAAGTAATCTTATTACCTCTTGTAGCCACACCCTTTGTACGACCTCTGTGCACTCTGCGATATTTAACTCTCTTGGGTAATAACATTTTTATCTTCCTCCTTCCGCTTTTGCGGTCTTCTTAACCTCAGGAAGAACCTCGCCTTTGTAAATCCATACCTTTACGCCGATTTTGCCGTATGTGGTATTTGCTTCACAAAAACCGTAATCTATATCCGCTCTGATTGTCTGAAGCGGTATTGTTCCTTCATGATAATGCTCGCTTCTCGCGATTTCGGCACCGCCGAGACGACCGGAACAGTTTGTTTTAATACCTTTAACTCCGAGCTTCATTGCTCTGCCCATTACGGATTTCATAGCTTTTCTGAAGGAAATTCTCCTCTCAAGCTGTCCCGCAATGCTTTCGGCAACAAGCTGTGCGTTTGTATCCGGATTTTTAACCTCTCTGGTATTGATAACAAAATCCTTTTTAAACTTTGTTATAAGATTCTTCTTAAGCTTTTCTATTTCTGCGCCGCCCTTACCTATAACGATGCCGGGCTTTGCAACGTATAAATTAACATAAATCTTGCCGGCTTTTCTTTCTATTTCAGTCTTTGCAAGACCAGCAGCAAAAAGCTCTTTTTTCAAAAACTTTCTGATATTATAATCTTCAACAAGATTATTTCCGTAATTTGCTTTATCTGCAAACCATTTAGAGTCCCAGTCCTGAATGACGCCGACTCTGAGTCCATGTGGATGTACCTTTTGTCCCAAAACCTTACACCTCCTTATTCTTTCTCTTTCAATACTAATGTAATATGGCTTGTACGCTTATTTATTCTGAACGCTCTGCCTTGCGCTCTCGGCATAATTCTTTTAAGAATCGGTCCGGGGCAAGCGAAAACTTCGGAAACATATAAATTATCAACATTCATATTGTGATTATTTTCAGCATTAGCCATTGCGGATTTTAATAATTTTATTAACACTTCGGATGCTGCCTTCGGTGTGTTATTAAGAATACCCATTGCTACACCTACAGGCTTATTTCTGATTAAATCAACGACAACCTTCACTTTGCGTGGTGATATGCGAACATATCTGCTTATTGCTCGTGCTTCCATATGTCGTTCCTCCTTTCTATAACCCTATAGATTATTATCTCGCGCCGGAGGTTTTGCTTCCCGCGTGACCTTTAAAGGTTCTTGTAGGAGCAAATTCTCCAAGTTTATGTCCTATCATATCTTCAGTTATATATACCGGTACGTGTTTACGACCGTCATGAACTGCGATTGTGTGACCTGTCATTTCAGGGAATATCGTTGACGCTCTTGACCAGGTTTTAAGAGCTTTCTTCTCGCCGGCTTCATTCATAGCCTGAATTCTTTTAAGAAGCTTTTCCTGAACGAAAGGTCCTTTTTTAAGCGATCTGCCCATTTCATATCCTCCTTTCGGATTATGTCCGGATTATTTTGAATTTCTTCTCTTAACAATCATCTTGTTAGACCTGTTCTTCTTAGCTCTTGTTTTAAGACCGAGAGCAGGTTTACCCCAAGGTGTAACGGGACTCGGACGACCTATCGGCGACTTACCTTCACCACCGCCGTGCGGATGGTCATTCGGGTTCATTACAACACCTCTTACCGTCGGACGCCAGCCCATATGACGTTTACGGCCGGCTTTACCGAGAGAGATATTCTCGTGGTCTATATTTCCTACCTGACCGATAGTTGCTTTACAAAGCATTGAAACATATCTTACTTCGCCTGAAGGAAGCCTTACCTGCGCGTATTTGCCTTCTTTTGCCATAAGCTGCGCGCTTGTGCCCGCGCTTCTTGCAAGCTGTGCGCCTTTGCCCGGAGTAAGCTCGATGTTGTGAATTATGGTACCTACCGGAATATCCTTTATTCTAAGCGTATTTCCTGCTTTAATATCGGCACTTTCACCGGAAAGAATTTTATCTCCTACCTTTATACCGTACGGAGCAATGATGTATGCTTTTGTACCGTCCTCATATTCAACAAGAGCAATGTTCGCGCTTCTGTTAGGATCATATTCTATAGTCTTAACAGTTGCCGTCATTCCGTCTTTAGCTCTTTTAAAGTCTATAATTCTGTATTTTGTTCTGTTTCCGCCGCCTCTGTGACGAACAGTTATTCTACCGTATGAGTTTCTGCCCGCTTTTTTCTTATTTGTTTCAAGAAGAGAACGCTCAGGCTTGTTTGTTGTTATTTCCTCAAAGGTTGAAACTGTCATAAATCTGCGTGCGGGGGAAGTGGGACTATACTTTCTTATTGCCACTTTAATTACCTCCTCGCTTAAGCCATACCTTCAAAGAACTCTATTGTTTTGCTGTCAGCTTTAAGAGTAACAATAGCTTTCTTCCAGTCGGCTCTTTTGCCTTCATTTGCACCCATTCTTTTTTTCTTTCCATCTATTCTCTGGGTGTTTACTTTATCTACTTTTACGCCAAAAATTTCTTCGATTGCCTGTTTAATCTGAACCTTACCGGCTGAGGTAGCAACCTCAAAAGTGTACTTTTTCTCCGCAATACCGCTCATACTTTTTTCTGTAATAATCGGTTTTCTGATTATATCGTATGAATTCATCTTGCGTACACCTCCTCTATTTTCGCAATCGCGTCTTTTGTAACAACCATATATTCGTATTTAACAAGTTCATAAACATTCATCTGTCCTACGAACGTTGTGCTTACGCCTTCAATGTTTCTTGCAGATCTGTAAACACTGCTGTCATTATCCGCTGTTACTATAAGGGCGTTACCCTCAACAGGCAAGTTTGCTATCATCTGCGCAATAGCTTTTGTTTTGATTTCGGGAAGCTCAATTTTATCAACAACAACAATTGTGCTCTCCTCAACCTTACTGCTGAGTGCCGACTTAAGAGCAACTGCTTTAAGTTTTTTATTTATCGAATATCTGTAACTGCGAGGCTTAGGACCAAGTGCCACACCGCCGCCCATCCATTGAGGCGCTCTTGTGCTGCCCTGTCTTGCTCTGCCTGTGCCTTTCTGTCTCCAGGGTTTTTTACCGCCGCCGCTGACTTCTGTTCTTGTCTTTGTGCTTTGTGTGCCCTGTCTTTGATTTGCAAGGTAGTTCTTTATAACTTCATGAACCGCAACCTTGTTTACTTCCTGTCCGAAAACTGCATCTGACAAATCAATTGTACCTACCGATTCGCCGGACATATTATACATAGCCACGTTTGGCATAATGTATTCCTCCTTTCCGAAAAATTATTTATTTAGCCTTTACTGAATTTCTTATATAAAGTAATCCGCCTTTAGGTCCTGGAACAGCGCCTTTAACAAGAAGAAGATTTTTCTCCGCGTCAACCTTTACCATATCAAGATTAAGCACTGTAACTCTGTCTGTACCGTATCTTCCGGGGAGCTTCTTGCCCTTAAATATTCTTGACGGGCTTGAACAAGCACCCATTGAGCCTGCGTGTCTGTGTACGGGACCTGTGCCGTGAGTTTCTTTAAGTCTGTGGAAACCAAAGCGTTTAATCGTACCGCTGAATCCGTGACCTTTACTTGTGCCCGTAACATCAACAGCTTCGCCTGCTTCAAATACGTCCGCCTTAATGACATCACCTACGTTTACACCGGAAACATCGTCAAGACGAAGTTCTCTAAGGTAACGCGCGTATGCCACGCCTGCCTTATCAAAATGACCTTTAAGAGGTTTGTTCATCTTTCTTTCAGCTTTTTCCTCAAAACAAACCTGTACAGCGTCATAGCCGTCGGTATCAACAGTCTTTTTCTGAACAACTGTGCAAGGACCTGCTTCAATTACAGTAACAGGAGTAACCTTTCCGTCTTCAGCAAAAACCTGTGTCATACCAAGCTTTTTACCTAAAATTGCCTTTTTCATTTTCCTTTACACCTCCGTTTGGTTATTGGTTGGCTCATTACCAACATGACCTTGGTATATGCATACATGACCTTACATAACCCGGATCACAAATTGTTTTTCTTTTTTCTTCTGCAGCCCGAAATCTACAATAAAATATATTAAAGCTTGATTTCGATTTCAACGCCTGCCGGCAAATCCAACTTCTTAAGCGCGTCAACCGTTTTCGCGGTCGGTGTTAAGATGTCGATAAGTCTTTTGTGAGTTCTGAGCTCAAATTGCTCACGGGAATCCTTATATTTATGAACCGCCCTGAGTATTGTAACTATTTCCTTTTTGGTGGGGAGCGGTATAGGTCCCGATACCTTTGACCCTGTTCTCTTTGCGGTTTCCACTATTTTAGCGGCTGATTGATCAACAAGAGTGTGGTCGTAAGCTTTAAGTCTGATCCTCATTTTTTGTGTTGCCATACACTGTCGCCTCCTTATAATATTTCTCCGAGTTGCAACAGCAAATTTCTGTACACTCATCCGGGTGTGTCATGCTCACCCAAAATAAAAACCCGAAGTTTAACCTCCGGGTTACCATACGCAAACTTCATCCGTAAACACGCATACAGCCCGAAGCCTTGTGGCTCTCGGCGTTTATGCACCTTGTTTAAAGCAAAATTTAAGCTCGTGTACAGTGACTCTGCCGCCCGGTTTCATGAATCGGACAAACCTCCGCGGAAAACCACGCTTAATAAATGCGTGCAACCTCCGTTTCAACGGTTGCCTTGTCACAACATTTCAATTATACAACATTTTTTCCGTTATTGCAAGTATTTTTTTCTTTTTGTGCATAGAAATTTTGAAAAATTTTTCCTGTTTTTTTATTAATATTGCACAAAAATCTATTTTTTGGGTATGAGAAGCATCATACCTTCTTTTATTTCGCCGCTTTCAAGCTTGTTAATTTGCTCTATTTCGGAGATTTTGCTATGATATTTTTTCGCTATTTCCCACGGAGTATCGCCTCTCTGCACAAAATACAATACCATAGCCGGTCTGTCACCGCATACCTCTTCTTCTTCCGTAATATCCGTTACAATATCGTTTTTATGATTTTTCAAAACCTCGGCGTTTATCTTGATGGAAGCCCTTATTTCAATATCTTTGCCGCTTAAACTGTACTCCGCCTTTACAAGCTCTGCCTCTGCTTTAACAATACTGTTTATATCGTAACTGCCGCCAAATACCGTTCCGAACGGAACACTGTACTGTGCCGACTGTACATAGGCGTCCTCCTTGCCCGATATGTATATAACGGAGCATACCGCTGTACCGTCCGCTTTTACTCCCGCCGAGCCCGCGGTACACTCATTTATATAAGGTTTTACGTTTAACGCATATACTTTCTCAATCTGCGGCATTTCATTTTCAAGGGTTACAATTTCTCTTATTTCGACATTCGCGAAAACTTTGTCTGCCGTTTCACTCGTGTCAATAGATTTTGTCTGCGGCTTCAAAATTGTTTTTGTTCCGTAAACATCATTAACCGCAGTAAATTCCACTTCCTCGTCACTGCATATGTTTGCTGAAATCACTATACTGCATGAAACAGCTTTTCCTTCGTCCGTATCAACAATTTCGGCGCCCGTTTCCTTTATAAAGTAATCCACACGGCATAATTGCTTGTCACTGATTCCTTCAGCGTCAAGAATTTCGGTAAAAGGAAGCGTTGCCTCAACAAAATCGGGCATTTCACCCTCTGCGCAGTAAAGCGCGCTTACTTCAAGTTCACCTTTGGCAACAACCTTATTATTTATTATTTTTATATCTTTAGACTTTATTTCAGCGTCACATTTAAGAAGCTTTTCGGCTTTTTCGCTTACCGGTATTTTTTCATTTACCGCAAAATTGCGTCTGCAGCATACAATGTTATTTTTTCCCTTTAGCTTTTTCTCTTTTATTTCGGCTTCATCGCCTTCAATACTGCTTACATATTTAATCTCCTCTTTGCCGATAATACAAATTTTTATTTCCACAACGGCTTTAACGCTTATTTTTCTGCTGTTCACAAGCTGATATTCAATATGTGAAACTTCGGCAGAAACGCAAGGCATCATATTTTCATCTGCTTTTGCGGCGTCCTCACTGAAAGAAAACGGCATCTGAGCCTTTATACTCTTTACGCCTCTCGCGTTTTCCGGCACATATAAAAGGTCGCAGTCAACTCTGCCTCTTACGCCGATTTTTCCTTTTCCGAGAACAGTGCTTTCAACAACCGCCCTGCCGTCCGCCATAAGAACCTTTAAAGCGTCCGGCATAGCGTCCGGCACGATAACATCTGTCTGGCAAACAGTCTGACCGCTTCCCGAAAAAATTTCCTTGTTTAAGCATACGCTTGATTTTCTTATTTCGGTTGACATATAAATTCGCTCCTTGCTGCTTATAATAATGTATATTAATTTTTATGCCTTAAAAAAAGCTTTTATTACAGTTATTACAAAAAAATCCATAAATTTTTGTATAATTTTATGCGAACATATGTTTGACTTTTTGAAAAAAATATGATAAAATAAAATCAGAAAAAACGGAATGGGGATTTTTTATGGACTTAAAGCAGAAGCTTACTATTCTCGGTGATGCCGCAAAATATGACGTATCCTGTTCGTCAAGCGGCGCGAAAGGAACATTCTCAAATAAAAAAGACGGTATAGGCAGCTCTCACCCGTCCGGCATCTGTCATACATGGACGGCTGACGGAAGGTGTATTTCACTGCTCAAAATACTTATGAGCAATTGCTGTGCTTATGACTGCGCTTACTGCCTTAACCGCAGCTCAAACGATGTCCCGCGCGCTTCGTTTTCTCCCGAAGAAATCGCGAATCTCACAATAGAGTTTTACAGACGCAATTATATTGAAGGGCTTTTTTTAAGCTCTGCCGTCGTGAAAAACCCCGATTACACAATGGAACTGCTGATTAAAACCTTGCGGCTTCTGCGGTATTCATATAAATTTTACGGCTATATCCACGTAAAAGTTATTCCCGGCGCGAGCGACGCGCTTATTTCTCAAATCGGTACTCTTGCCGATAGAATAAGTGTAAATATTGAGCTTCCCACAGAGAAGTCGCTAAAAACATTCGCTCCGCAAAAAACAAAAAAAGCTATTCTTTTGCCTATGCGTCAAATTACCAACGGCACAGCAAACGCTCTTGAAGAACGGAAAAAATTTAAATCGGCTCCGCGTTTTGCTCCCGCCGGACAAACAACTCAAATGATAATAGGCGCGGATAAAGAAAACGACCTTCAGATTATACGCCTTACCCAGGGACTTTATGACAACTTTAAGCTTAAAAGAGTATATTTTTCTGCATATATTCCCCTCGGCACTCATCCTATGCTTCCCGCAAAAACAAGCGCTGTTCCGCTTTTGCGTGAACACAGGCTGTATCAGGCAGATTGGCTTTTGCGCTTTTACGGTTTCAGAGCTGACGAGCTTTTAAATGAGCGTATGCCGAATTTCAGCAATACTCTCGACCCCAAATGCACCTACGCGCTCTCACATCTCGATAAATACCCCGTTGATGTAAACCGTGCCGATTATGAAATGCTTCTCCGGGTACCGGGCATAGGCGTCATCGGAGCAAAACGTATTGTTGCCGCGAGACGCTTTACCCGCCTTACCTTTGATAATCTTAAAAAAATGGGGATTGTTTTAAAAAGAGCAAAATATTTTATTACCGCCGCCGACTATAACGAAAACCTTTTTTATATAGGTCATTCCGCCGCGGCGCTTGTACCGCTTCTTGCGGATAAACTTCCTCAGAATGTACAAAACGTAAACCAGCTCTCACTTTTCGACTGTATAAAATAAAATTTTTATGAAAAGATATGAATTTAAAAATGATATATATTTACGACGGCTCTTTTGAAGGTCTTTGCAGCGCCGTTTTTACGGCGTATAATGATACCGGAGCAATGATTTACTCACGTTTTCACGATATACCGCCTCTGCTTGAGAGAACAATTGTAAGAACTGACGAAAAAAAATCGGAAAGGCTGCAAAACGGCATACAAAACAAGCTTTCAAGGTTTATTTTACGTGATTTATATCTCATATATCTTTCCGATATGCCTTCGGGCGGCACAGCGGCACTTAAATATCTGCGCTTTTGCTTTAAAAACGGCAAGGGAAGCAGAGCGCTTCGCTATATACCCGAAGTTAAAGAAGCGCTTTTGCTGCGCGATAAAGTTATGACAGAGGTTGATAAGCTCCGCGGACTTATACGCTTTGACAAAGCACGCGAAGGGCTTTATATAGCCCGCATTGAGCCCGACCACAACATTCTTCCTCTTATCGCGCATCATTTTGCGAACCGTATGCGCTCACACAGCTTTGTAATTCATGACATCAGGCGAGGGCTTGCGATATGCAGTAAAAACGGCAGCTACGTTATTACCGAGCTTCCCGAAGATTTTGAATTTGCCATAAACGACGATGATTTCAGAGAAATGTGGAAAGAGTATTTTGACACTATGGCAATAAAAGAGCGTATAAATCCAAAATTACAGAGGCAGCATATGCCAAGAAGGTACTGGTCACATCTTACGGAAATGAAAAAAGATTAAAATAAGCTGTTGACCGAACCGTTTTTTCTTTATTATTAAAGCGGACTGTGATAAAATATTACCACAGCCCGTTGTTTTTAAAAATATCCCGCCGTACCGCCAGTCCGTCACACTCAAACCTGCGTTTGCAGGTGGGTAATTACCCGGTGACATTATAAGTCCCCTGCGCAAAAAGCGCTGCGCCCTTAAAAATTTAAGGACGGGGGCATTTATGCCGACATCGAAGATGGTTTCCCTTAGTGTTAATGTTGGTTTAAGTTATAAACGGCTTCGCAAATAAAGCAGGATTGCTATTCTTTTTCCTCCTATATTATTGTACCGCAAATTTGCAAAAAAATCAATAGAAAATTTTATTATTTAAAATTTTTTTTATTCCCGTTAAGCGCAAGGTAATACTTCCTTTCTTCAAGTATGCTGTTCACCTCCGCGCCGAGAACAATAAACATTCCGACAAAATAAAGCCATAACGCCAAAAGCAAAACCGCGCCGAGTGAACCGTAAAGAACGGAAAAGTTTTCAAAATACGCCATATATATTGAATATCCGAATGTTAAAACAAAATTGCTTGTTATCGCAAACAGTGCGCCGGGAAAAGCCTGCCGAAGCTTCATTTTTTTTAAGGGCACAGCGTAATATATAAGAACAAGTATCAGTAAAAAAGCCGCAAAAACAATCGCCCACTTACCTACGCTTATTTTGTTAAGCCATTCTGTCGGTATGTCAAGCATTAAAAGCATTCGGTATATCCATGCCCTTCCCACCGTTACTGCAAAAAGGCATAAGAAAATAACTATACCGAGAGCGCAGGTTAAAATTACGGAAAGCACGAGCCTCATAAGAAAAAAGCGTTTATCATGTATTCCGTAAGCGTTGTTTACAGCATTACCGATAGCCCTTACGGATTTTGACGCCGAAAAAAGAGCGACAATTACGCCGACCGATATAATACCTACACCATTTCCGAGCCCGGATACATATTCAACATAATTTCCGATTATCTGAGAAATCTGCAAAGGAAAAATCTCGCTTAAAATTTCTATTACAAAGTCTTTTGAAAGATTCATGGAGCCTATCAGCGCGTTTACGAAAATCACGAACGGAAAAACAGAAAGCAAGCTGAAATACGCGAGCTGTGCGGCGCTTTGCACAACATCATGCTCGTCAATACGAGCAAAAAGATTTTTTAATACATATGTTATTACGCCGTCGCTCGGCTTAACACGAAAAAAACCGTCAACTTTTTCGGTAATTTTTTTTACTATTTTCTACACCTTCCCACTGAAAAATTTTATTTTACTTATTGACAAACCATATTAAATGTGGTATAATATTTAACTGTTAAAACAATTAACGTTTCGGGGTATAGCTCAGTTTGGTAGAGCGCTTGGTTCGGGACCAAGAGGCCACAGGTTCAAATCCTGCTACTCCGACCA
>CACZWA010000005.1 GCA_902784685.1 uncultured Ruminococcus sp. | reverse complement strand
ATCCTCGAAAAATATTTAATGGCAAATCATCTAATGATTTGTTGAAAATGCAAGAAGTTGCTTAACAAATTTTGTGGACATTTTATATTGCAATTTAGAAAATTTATAAAAATTTCAAAAAAAGCTTGCAATTGGAAAAAAAGTGTGGTATAATACTAAGGTATTAAAATACACACACTGTGCGCTTTTCCCAGGTGTCTTTGCTCAGGACTTTAGGAATAATGCGGCGCCGGTGGAGGAAAATTAACCGAAAGAGGTGCGTAAAAATGGGAGCAATATCAATGAAACAGCTTTTGGAGGCCGGTGTACATTTCGGTCACCAGACAAGAAGATGGAATCCGAAAATGAAGGAATACATCTTCACAGAAAGAAACGGTATCTACATTATTGACCTTCAGAAAACAGTTAAGAAGGTTGACGAGGCTTACAATTTTGTAAAAGAAATTGCGGCAGAAGGAAAAGATATTCTTTTTGTAGGTACAAAGAAACAGGCTCAGGATTCCATTAAGGAAGAGGCTGAAAGAGTAGGAATGTATTATGTAAACAACCGTTGGCTTGGCGGTATGCTTACAAACTTCAAAACCATTCAGAAGCGTATAGCAAGAATGGATCAGATTGAAAAAATGGAAGAGGACGGAACTTTTGACCTTCTTCCCAAAAAAGAAGTAAGCAAGCTTAAAATCGAAAAAGAAAAGCTTGACAAATTCCTTGGCGGAATAAGAAATCTTAAAGGTATTCCGGGTGCGCTTTTTGTTGTTGACCCGAGAAAAGAAAAGATTGCCATTGCCGAGGCTCACAAGCTTAATATTCCGGTTGTTGCAATTGTTGACACAAACTGCGACCCCGACGAAGTAGATTATGTAATTCCGGGTAATGACGATGCTATCCGTGCCGTTAAGCTTATTGCAGGCGCTATGGCAGACGCTATTATCGAAGGCAGACAGGGCGTTGACGCTCCGGCTGAAGCTGAAGAAGCTGAGGAAGAAGCTGCTGAGTAATTCACTTAATATTTAAGGAGGAAACATAATATGATAACCGCACAGGCTGTTAAAGAACTCAGAGAAATGACAAACTGCGGAATGATGGACTGTAAAAAAGCCCTCACAGAAGCAGACGGAGATATGGAAAAAGCAGTTGAGCTTTTAAGAGAAAAAGGTCTTGCAAAAGCCGCTAAAAAGGCAGGCAGAATTGCTTCAGAAGGTCTTGTTGAAGCATATGTTTCGGAGGACGGCAAAGTTGCTTCTCTTGTTGAAGTAAACAGCGAAACAGACTTCGTTGCAAAGAATGCTGATTTCCAGGCTTTTGTAAAGAATGTTGCAAAAATTGTCGCTGATGAAAACCCGACAGACGTTGAGGACCTTAAAACAAAGAAATATATAGGCTCTGATATGACTGTTGAAGAAGCATTAAGAGATAAAATTCTTACAATAGGCGAGAATATGAATATCCGCCGTTTTGCAAGATTTGAAGGCGCAGTTGTGACTTATATTCACGGCGGCGGAAGAATAGGCGTTGCCGCTGTATTTGATACAGACGTTGCAGATAATGCCGCTTTCGCTGAAACAGCTAAAGACGTTGCACTTCAGATTGCTGCTGCCGCTCCTGCTTACCTTAATAAGGATGAAGTTCCGGCAGACGTTATTGAGAAGGAAAAAGAAATTTTAAGAGCGCAGGCGCTTAACGAAGGTAAGCCTGAAGCAATAGTAGATAAAATGGTAATGGGCAGAATAAGCAAATATTACAAAGAAAACTGCCTTGTTGACCAGGAGTTTGTAAAAGACCCCGATTTGTCAGTTTCAAAAATGCTTGCCGCTAAAGGTAAAGAAATGGGCGGAACAATAGCTGTTAAAGCTTATGCAAGATTTGAAAAGGGCGAAGGCCTTGAAAAGAGAGAGGACGACTTCGCTGATGAAGTTGCAAAAATGGCTGGCAAATAAAAAATAAAAAATTAATAGAACTTTTTGAGAAACAAAAAATGCTACCGGCACAAAAATTATTTGCTCTTAGTGTTTTTTGTTTTTCTGTAATATAGCGAATTTTTGAAAGGAAAGTGGTTAGAATGTTACCTAAGTACAGGCGTGTTCTTATTAAAGTAAGCGGTGAGGCGCTTGCGGGAGATAAAGGCTTTGGACTTGACGAGGATACTTTAAATGCCGTTGCGAAGGTCATAAAAAAATGTGTTGACGAGGGTGTAGAGGTCGCAATGGTTGTCGGCGGCGGAAATTTTTGGAGAGGACGCTCAGGTAAAAACATGGACAGAACAAGAGCCGACCATATGGGTATGCTTGCAACGGTAATAAATGCGCTTGCCGTGCAGTCGGCGCTCGAAAACAACGGAGTTGTTTCGAGAGTTCAGACAGCTATTGAAATGCGTCAGATTGCCGAGCCGTACATAAGAGGAAAAGCCGAATCACACCTTTCAAAGCATAAAGTTGTTATTTTCGGTTGCGGAATAGGAAATCCGTTTTTCTCAACAGATACTACGGCAGCTCTCAGAGCCGCTGAAATCGGCGCAGATATTATTTTGCTTGCAAAAAATGTTGACGGCGTTTACGACAGCGACCCGAATGTTAACCCGAATGCCAAAAAATACGATAAAATTACATATTCCGATGTTCTTGCAAAAAGGCTCGGAGTTATGGATTCCACAGCAACCTCGCTTTGTATGGATAATAACATACCGATTCAGGTGTTTGCACTCAGCGACCCCGAAAACATTTATAAAGCGGTAATGGGCGAAGAAATCGGAACACTTGTATATTAATTAAAAGAAAGGAAAGAAACAGTATGAATGCACAGTTTAAGGATATTTACAGCGGAATAACGGAAAAAATGGAAAAATCTCTCGGCGCTCTTGAAAGTGAGTTTAACTCGGTAAGAGCCGGAAGAGCAAATCCTGCGGTGCTTGACCAGATTAAAGTTGAATATTACGGCACACCTTCACAGATTAACGCTGTTGCGAGCGTTTCGGTGCCCGATGCAAGAACAATTGCAATTCAGCCGTGGGACGCTTCACTTACAAAAGAAATTGAAAGAGCAATTCTTGCGTCAGACCTCGGAATAACTCCGAATAACGACGGCAAAATAATAAGACTTAATTTTCCGCCTCTTACGGAGGAACGCAGAAAAGACCTTGTTAAGCAAATTCATAAGCTTGCCGAAAACGGCAAGGTTGCTGTAAGAAATATCAGACGTGACGCTATGGAATCGTTTAAGACTATGAAGAAAAACTCCGAAATAACAGAGGACGACCTTAAATCTGCCGAGAAGGATTTACAGGATATTACAGATAAATATATAAAGCAGATTGACGTTAAACTCGAAAATAAAGAACAAGACCTTATGTCGCTTTAAAAAGCAAAAGGAGGCGCGCACTTTGAGCCTTAAAGAAAGTCTTGGCACTATATATAAAAAGCTTGTCGAGCTTGTTACTCCGGATGTAAAAATTGATATGGATAATATTCCGAAGCACATTGGAATCATTATGGACGGTAACGGCAGATGGGCTAAACGACGTGGTCTTAAAAGAAGTGACGGACACCGTGCAGGTGCAAAAACTCTTGAGGATATTACCGATTATTGCAGTAAAATCGGCGTTAAGTTTCTGACTGTTTATGCGTTTTCAACAGAAAACTGGAAGCGTGACAAGGCGGAAGTTGATGCGATTATGGAGCTTATTTACGAGTATATGTCAAATATGGAAAATCTTATCGGCGGCAAGGACTGCCGCATACGGGTGATAGGCGACAGAAGCAGGCTCAGCGATAAACTTAATGCAAAAATTCTTGAGGTTGAGGATTATACAAAGGACCGCACAGGACCTACCCTTAACATTGCGCTTAACTATGGCGGACGTGACGAAATTTTAAGGGCAGCAAGGCTTGCGGCACAGGCCGTATCGGAAGGTAAAATAACCGCAGACGGTATAGATGAAAAATATATGTCATCGCTTATGTACACGGGTGATAACCCCGAAGTTGACCTTATTATAAGACCGAGCGGCGAAAAAAGGCTGAGCAATTTTCTGCTTTGGCAGTGTGCTTACAGCGAGTTTTGGTTTTCAAACACCTGCTGGCCTGATTTTACGCCTAAGCATATGAAAATAGCAATTGCGGAATATCAGAAGAGGAACAGACGTTTCGGCGGAGTTTAAGAGGGAAACACTATGATTACGAGAATAATTTCAGGTTTAATACTTGCGGCATTGCTTGTGTTTGCGCTTGTTTGTTTGCCGCAAAGCGTGATTTTATGGGTTGTGGCGGCGGTTGCGGCCGTTGCTCTTTACGAGTTTTATAAAGCCAATTTCGGCAAAGGCAAAATTCTTATTAAGCTTGTCGGCTATATTATGGGTTTTGGACTTTTGCTTCTCCCTTCGGAGTATAATTCCGCTCTTTTAACCTTCGGTATGATAGGGGCGCTTGTGCTTACGGTTGCGGCATATAAGAAAATAAATTTCAAAGATGCGGCGGAAGCATTTTTCGGAGCAATATATATTTTCGGCTTTCTTAAATATATCTACCTTATACGGGGCGGAGAAGGAGGTAAATTCCTTGTCTTTGCCGTGTTTATAGGAGCGTTTGCAACGGATATCGGAGCGTATTTTACAGGTATGCTTTTCGGAAAACATAAGCTCACAGAAATAAGCCCCAAAAAGACTGTTGAAGGTGCTTTTGGCGGTGCGGCGGTGACTGTGCTTGCTTTCGGGCTGTTCGGCTTTGTGGGAACGCATTTTTTTGCATATGGCGTAAATGTTTTGAATTTGGTAGTTTCGGCAGTTATTCTTGCCGTCATATCGGAATTTGGTGACCTTGCGGCGTCGGTAATAAAAAGAGAGGTTGGAATAAAGGACTATGGGCATTTAATACCCGGTCACGGCGGCATACTCGACCGCATTGACAGCGTGCTTTTTACAGCTCCTATATTTTACTATCTTAATATTATCTTGCCGATTTTTGTAATTAAATAAGAATACATACATATATTTTAAAAGGGGTATAACGGTGTTATGCTCCTTTTTGCGAAAGGAAACAGTTATGAAAAAAATAGCATTGCTGGGTTCGACAGGCTCAATAGGTACACAAACTCTTGAAGTTATTGATGAAAATAAGTGTGCCGAGGTTGAAACGCTCAGCGTTTACTCGAATATTGAGCTTGCCGAAAAGCAGATAAGAAAATATAAGCCAAAGCTTGCGGCGGTGGTGCTTGAGGATAGGGCAAAGGAGCTAAAAGTCCGTGTTGCAGATACAAATACAAAAATTTTATGCGGTACGGAGGGTATAATTTCATGCGCTGTGCATAATAATGTAGATACGGTAGTAACTGCGGTTGTGGGAATATCGGGGCTTTTACCTACGCTTGAAGCAATAAAGGAAGGCAAAAATATTGCCCTTGCAAACAAGGAAACGCTTGTTGCGGGAGGCTGCCTTGTAATGCCGCTGGCAAAAGAAAAAGGCGTAAAAATTCTGCCCGTAGACAGCGAACACAGCGCAATTTTTCAAAGCTGTAACGGCGACAGCAGAACTCTTAAAAAAATTCTGCTTACGGCTTCGGGCGGACCGTTTTTTGGTAAAAAGAAAGAAGAAATTTATAATATGACGCCGGAGCAGGCTTTAAAGCACCCAAACTGGAGCATGGGCGCAAAGGTGACAATCGACAGCAGTACGCTTATGAATAAGGGGCTGGAGGTTATTGAAGCCGCACATCTTTTTGATATGAGCCTTGATAAAATTCAGGTTGTTGTGCATCCGCAGAGCATAGTTCACTCTATGGTAGAATATGAGGACAATTCGGTTATTGCACAGCTTTCCGTGCCCGATATGAAACTGCCGATTTCGTATGCGCTTACCTATCCCGAAAGAAAATATTGCGGCACAAAAGAAGCGGATTTCTTTGAAATTGCAAATATTACTTTCAGTAAACCCGATACTGAAACATTTCCTTGCCTTAAATTAGCTTTTGAGGCGCAAAATATAGGAGGCACGATGCCGACCGTTCTAAACGGCGCAAATGAAATTGCGGTAGAAAAATTCCTAAAAAAAGAAATAAAGTTTGGCAATATTCCGGAATTAATATCTGATGTAATGTCAAAGCACAGCGCTACTTTAAGCCCTTCTCTTAACGATATACTCGGAGCGGATAAATGGGCGAGAGAGGCTGCGGCAGAATGGAGACCGATATGACGAATGTTTTTACAATCATTCTTGCGATTTTATCGTTTTTGGTGATTATTACAATACATGAATTTGGACATTTTATTACAGCGAAGCTTTTTAAGGTCGGAGTGCCGGAGTTTTCGATAGGCTTCGGCCCTGAAATTTTTAAAAAGAAAAAAGGCGAAACACAGTATTCCGTCAGACTTCTTCCACTTGGCGGCTTTGTAAGGCTTGAAGGCGAGGACGAGGAATCAAGCAGTGAAAACGCACTCGGAAATAAACCTGTTTGGCAACGTATGATAATTGTTGCGGCAGGCGCAACGCTTAATATACTGTTGGGACTGCTTGTTTATACGGTGCTTTATTCGCAGGTAAGTGAGATGCCTCTTTTGAAAGTTGACGAGGTTTACGAAAACACTCCTGCTTATGAGGCAGTAATGCCGGGAGATGAGATTATAGCCGTAAACGGCGGCAGAGTATGGTATTATAAAGATTTTAAGTTTCTTATAAATACTAATGACGCAGGTAAGCCGATTAAAATTACGGTAAAAAGAGAAAACGAAAAGAAAAGCTTTAATATAACGCCGATTCCCGACGAGAACGGGGTATATATAATAGGCATAAAAATGGCGACAGAAAAAAACAGCTTTTTAAAATGTATTAAATACGGTTTTTACGAAACGTTTTTTATGATTAAAGTGGTTTTTTATTCTCTGTTTATGCTTGTAAGCGGAAAAGTGCCGTTAAGCTCGGTATCGGGACCGGTCGGAACAGTTAGCGTTATGAGTGAGGCGGCAAGGAACGGACTTGCTTCTTTTGCAAACCTCTTTGCTCTTTTGACGGTAAATATAGGTATTTTCAATTTGTTGCCAATACCGGCGCTTGACGGCGGCAGGGTATTCTTTATGCTTGTCGAGCTTGTAAGAGGAAAGCCGATTGACCCCAAGAAAGAGGGAATGGTTCATTTTGTGGGACTTGTACTGCTTCTTCTTTTGATGTTTATAGTAACAATAGGAGATATAAACTCACTTATAGGAAAAATGTAGCAGGCTTGACATAATATGAAAAAAAGTGTATAATAGATATAACAGTTAAGAAAGTTTTTAACAAAAGAAAAAGGATGTGGTTTTTTTAAATGGACCCTATGCCGGCAGGTAGTTTACTGCTTCTTATTTTGTATGCGTTTGTTCATGCAACCGATATTGCACTGCTTTCACTCAACGATAAAAGGCTTGAGGATATGGAAGCCGAAGGCAAAAAATGTACGCCAACACTAAAAAAGCTGCTCGATATGTCTGAACGGTATATTGCGGCAGTAAGAGAGTTACTTGTGATTTTAGCGGCTTTGATAGTTGCAATGACGCTGCTTTCAAAGGCGGCGGCTCATATTACCGAGTTTTGCGGCGGCATTACGCCAGTCGGAAGAATAGTAACCGTGTTTATAACCGCATGTGTCATAACGCTGTTTGGCGAAATGATACCACGGAAAATTGCGGCCGCACATTTTGAAAGCTATGCCGAAAAAGCGTACTGGTTTATGCGACTTATTTACATATGTATGTTGCCGCTTAACCTGTGTTTGGAATTTATCACTTCGTGCATTGTAAAGCTCTTTGGAGTTGACCCGAAAACGAGCGTCGGTGAAGTAACCGAAGAAGGTATTTTGTCGATTGTTGATGAGGGTGAAGAAATCGGCGTTATAGATGAGGACGAGGGCGATATGATAAACAATATCATAGAGTTCGGCGATACAACTGCGCAAAAGATTATGACTCACCGCACAGATGTCGTAGCTATGCCCATTACGGCTGATTTTCATGAGGTTGTGAAGCTTGCGGACGAAGAACATTTTTCGAGAATACCGATTTATGACGGAACGCTCGATAATATAATCGGTGTGCTTCATATTAAGGCGCTTATAAAATATATTGACAAGGTTAAGCCCGAAACGTTTAAGCTTAAAGAGATTTTGAATGACCCGTATTTTGTTCCGCAGTCGAAAAAAGCGAATGACCTTTTGAAAGAGCTTCAGAGCGAAAAGACTCATATGGCGATAGTTATTGATGAATACGGCGGAACGGCAGGAATTGTCACAATGGAGGACCTTATTGAGTTCGTATTCGGAAATATTCAGGACGAGTTTGACGATGAGGACGAAGATACAAGAAAAGTCGATGAAAAGACCTACGAGGTTGACGGAGCGGCTGATTTTGAGCAGACGCTTGAAGAAATAGGACTAAAGCTTACCCGTGATGAAAGGGAGGAGCTTGATTACGAGAAAATGGCAGGCTTTGTGATGGGAGAACTTGACAGAATACCGTCAGAAGGTGATAAAGTGAACTTTAAAGGTTATGAGTTTGAGGTTACGCAGGTTGATGAAAAGCGTATTGAAAAAATAAAGATTACCGTCCCCGAACATGAAGAAGTTAAAGAGACGGACAAAGAATAAATATAGCGTAAACAAAAACAGTGGTGTGGTTTTAATTAGCCACACCATTGTTTTTTAGTCACTTTTGACTTTAAAATTTTAGCTTTTTGAATATTGCAGGGTATATGCCAACAGCAAAAAAAGTTAACAGAAATTTTTCAAGCGCAACAAAGAAATTTGTCTGCGGCAAAAAATGCTTTGGGAGTATGCTTAACACAATAAGACATAAAATGCCTATCAAAAAACGTGCCGCCTTTTTGCCCCTGCTTATTTTATAGTCGAAATTTACAAAGTTATGTTCAATAAATATGCCGCAAAAAGCGCCGACCATTAAACCGAAAGTTTTAAAATAATCAGGCTGAGGGTCAAAGAACATAAACGGTATAAGAATAAGTGTAGATATAAAGCCTACAAGTATGGGAGCATAAAAGACACTAAATATCTTTTTAATACCAAAAGCAACTCCGCAGCCTATAATAAGTCCGCCTAAAACGTCAATGGGGAAGTGAAGCCCAAAATACATTCTTGTAAAACCGATAATTAAAACGAAAACGGCAAGAAAAAATTTTATTATGGGTTTTTCGGTCCATGAGGCAATTGTCGTTGCACTTGCCGCCGCCGCTGATGTGTCAGCGCTCGGAAAAGAGTAGCCGGGGGCGCTGTTTGTGTTAACGCCTCTTATGCCGTCGTATGTATAGGGACGACTTGTTCTGAACACTCCTTTAATACCGCATGAAAATGCCGTTGTAAAAATGAGTGAGAACGCAAGCTGTTCGCCCTTCTTTTTGTCGTATATCCAGTAAATAAGGGTTACGAGAATAATAAGAAAATATTGCTGACTGAAAAAATTAAGTATGGTTAAAATAACATCAAGTGGTGGTGAAGCAATTGTCTGAATGGCTTTAATAAAATCAAGCAAATGTATGACCTCCTTTTTATTTTTTAAAACGCTCCGAAATGGAAACAGTCACCGCAAGCACATATGCGGCGCCTGCTTTTTTGAGTATTTTGGAACATTCTCTGCAAGTTGCGCCTGTTGTGAAAACATCGTCAATAAGAAGAATATTTTTCCCTTTAACGGCGTCTTTGTCGGTAACCTTAAAACAGCCGCGCACATTTTTAAGCCTTGCTCTGTACGAGAGCAGACTTTGGTTTGGCGTAGATTTTATTTTTTCGAGAACAGCATACCTAAAAGGAATGCTTGAGAGCTTAGAAAGCGCAGAAGCAATTTCAAATACAGGGTCGTAGCCCCTTGCGTTAAGTCGCTTTTTGTCGGGAGGTACGGAAACAATAAAATCGGGCTTTTCTTCGCCGAAAAGCTTCTCTAACGCTGAATTTAAAGAGCCTGCAAAAATAATGGAGTGGTTGCGGTAGAAGCTGAACTTATGCTCAATTATTGTACGCCTTACACCGTCTTTGTAAAAGTATGCCGATATAACTCCGTCAAACGGATGACGTGCCGAGCGGCAAGTGTGGCAAAGCGGCATAGCGCCCGAAAAATCGAAAGTACTGCCGCATCGTGAACAGTTGCCGTTAAAAGCCGAATATTGTTCTTCACATGACGAGCAAATAAGAGGTCTTGTGCCAAGACCGAGATATTTACCGCAGATAATGCAATTTGGCGGAAAAATAATATCCTGTAAAATATCAGATAATTTCATATTTATTCTAAATATAAAACCGTGAACAAAAGTATTCACGGTTTTATGTAAAGGTTAACTGATTTAGTTTCTGTTGCCTTTAAGCCATTCCGGAATTTCAATTCCGTTTGTGCTTACTTCATCGTTTATGTCCGAGGGCGGGGTAACAGTTCTCGGAGTTGTCGGACGTTTCGGAGAACCGTATCTGTCAAGAAAACTGTCGAGATTATCTGTGTGTCTTGTGTAATCCGGTTCAGGCTCAACAACAACCGTTGAAGTCGGCTCTGCTGCCTGACGTCTTGCGGACTGCGGAGCTTTTACGGGCTGTGAAGGTGCCTCAAAGCCTGTTGCGATAACAGTTACAATTATTTCATCTTTAAGAGATTCGTCAATACCCATACCGTAAATAAATGTTGCGTCAATATCAACAAGCTGCTGAACAATATCCGCAACCTCGTTTGCTTCTATCATAGAAAGCTCGGGGCCGCCCGTAACATGAAGAAGAACTCCCTTAGCGCCGTCAATTGATGTTTCAAGAAGCGGACTGTTAATAGCCATTTTAACAGCATCATCGGCTTTGTTTTCGCCTTTTGCATGACCGATACCCATATGAGCAAGACCACGGTCTTTCATTACAGCTTTAATATCGGCAAAGTCAAGGTTAATGCAACCTTCCTGACGTATAACGTCCGAGATACCTTGAATTGACTGGCGAAGTACATCGTCGGCATTTCTGAAAGCGTCAAGAACGCTTGTGTGTTTATCGGAAATCATAAGAAGTCTGTCATTCGGAATAACAACAAGAGTATCAACCGCTTTGCGAAGCTCTTCAATACCTGCTTCTGCCTGTACACAGCGGCGTCTGCCCTCTGTTGTAAAAGGTTTGGTAACAACACCGACGGTAAGTATGCCCATTTCTTTTGCGATTGAAGCAACTATCGGAGCCGCACCTGTTCCTGTTCCGCCGCCCATACCTGCGGTAACAAATACCATATTTGCGCCTTTTAATGCCGCAATTATATCTTCGCGGCTTTCCTCGGCGGCCTTCTGACCGATTTCGGGATTTGCACCCGCACCGAGACCTTTTGTAAGTTTTTCACCTATTTGAATTTTTGTAATTGCTTTTGAGTTAACAAGAACCTGTTTATCCGTGTTAACGGCTATAAATTCAATGTCTTTAAGACCGCAGTCAATCATTCGGTTAACGGCATTGTTACCGCCGCCTCCGACGCCTACTACTTTCATAACAACAACGTTGCTTGAAACTGTTTCAAATTCTAACATTTATCTTTTGTCCCCCTTTTTTTTAAGTCGGATAAATTACACATATAATTCCATAATTATATTATACTATACATTTTACAAAAAAACAAGACTATTTTTTAAAAAAATTTAAGAGTTTTCATTTTTTTGTATACGTTTATTTATTATAATTCTACGAATTGTGGCAAAATTGTTAAATAAACGTGTTCCGAACACTACAATTGCGGCAAGACTGAAGTCCATACCAAGCAAGTTGCCAATGTAGGTGAGAGTAACGGCAATGAGAGCATTCCCGAAGAAGCCGGTTACAAATATACTTAGCTTAAAGTTGTTGTTAAGCGAAGCAAGCAGCGCACCGAAAACAGTATCAAGCGCCGCAAGAATTGCCATTGCAAGATAAACCGTATATGCGGGCGGCACATGGAAATTAACAATAAAACCGAAAACTATACCTATTATTAAGCCTATAATCGGGAACATTAATTACCACCTCCGTTTTTCTCACTGACTGTTTTGTCGGCGTCCGATACTTCGGCGTATTTAAAGGTTGATACGCCTGTGTACGCAGGAATATTTACTTTATCAAATGTTGCTATATCAATGTCAATTCCCCAGGGCGTGAGGGCGTCAACAACGCCGCCTTTAATAATAAGCCCTGCTTCAAGCGTTTTTGCATCTCCGATTGCCGTTATTACAAACGGTGAACTTAATCTTGTGTTATTTATAATAACGGTAGGGCCTACGCAACGTATGGCGCTTGTTGAAATAATACGTTCACCGTTAATGGAAAGTGCTTCGGCACCGGAGGCAAGAAGCTCATTTAAAACCGTGCGAATATCCGAGTCGTGAATAATTGAGTTTTCGGGCGGATTTGCTGTTGGAGGCGTTTTTGCATCGGATAAGCTGACAGTTACGCCGGGACCTGTAAGTGCCGTTAGTCCTGCAAGCTTTTCGGCATTTATAAGCTGTTCGCTTACTATTGACGAAATTGCCCCCGAATTTTCAGAATTTTTTCTGAACTCGGCAAGCTGATTTTTTGCGTCCTCAAGGTCTGCCGCAAGGCTCTCGTTTTTCTCTTTCTCGGCGTTTAGCTGGGTTTGAAGCTCCTGCGCTCTCAAATTATCAGTTGCGGTACTTCTGTTTATCCGCACACTGCGGAGCTGAAGCGATATTGCAAAGCCCAAAAGCACGCAAATAAGAGTAAGCGCAACCTGTTTGCCTATGTTGTTGTTTGTCTTTTTTGTTTCCATGGTTATCCTCTCCGTAAAGTCGTTTTATCAGGTCATTTCATAGGTTGCCTGTCCCGGTATGCTAAGGTCAACAATACCGGTACAATCGGTCCTTGCAAGAACTTCCTTTAAAACCGAAAATTTGTATTTGAGTTCGGAGTTATCTCCGCATTTTATATTTAATCCGTTTGCGGACTGAAGCAAAATGTTATTTATGTTACGCACGTTTATTGTTTTTATATCTGCCGAAAGACCTGCATCTGCAAGCTCCTGAGCAACCTCGGTAAGACATTCTATCTGTTCCTTTGTGGTTTTTCCGAGGTTTGGTTTTTCGCCTATTTTATAGGACGAAAGAGTTATGCCTTCCGCAATAGGGAGAGGATAATCAATTACCTGAATAATATCGGTAACGTATCCGTCAATGTTTATACCTGCGTATCCGTCCGCAAAGGCGTAGTAAACAATCGGCATTTTTTCGTCTATTATAATTTCAATATTCCACGGAAAGTGGTATTTTATTTCCGCAGAAGAAATATATGCTGTTTGTTCAAGATTTTTCTTTGCTTCGGAAAACGGAGTAAAAACAAGGTGTACGCCTGTTTTTATTCCGGAAGCTTCAATAACATATTTACTGTCAAGCTGTGAGTTTCCTTTTACCGTAATGTTTCTCACATTAAAAAGCGGTGACATAAATATTGCAAACAAAACCGCAACAGCGCAAAAAATTTTAAGACTTGTCCTGCTTTTTGACTTTTTTGGGGCGGCTTTTCCGAAGTCGCCCTTTGTTATGTTACTCATAATAATCGTTCCTTTTAATATCTCCGCCGAGAGCGGAAAGCATTTTATCAAGTTGTTCGTACCCACGGTCTATGTAGTGAATATTATCTACAACGGTTGTGCCTTCCGCACCGAGCGCCGCAATAACAAGAGCCGCTCCGCCGCGAAGGTCGGGAGCATAAACATGTGCGCCCGAAAGCCGCTTAACGCCTTTTATAACGGCAATGCGGTCATCAACGGTTATATCCGCACCCATTTTTTTAAGCTCCGAAGCATGATTAAATCTGTTTTCAAAAATAGTTTCTTTAACAATGCTTGTGCCTTCCATTGTGGAAAAAGCGGCAACCGCCTGCGCCTGCGCGTCAGTCGGAAAACCGGGGTAGGGCATGGTACATAATGTATCGGAAAAGCGCAGTCGTTTTGAACAGATAATATCGAGGCTGTCACCGTGAGTGTAAATATCTGCTCCGCAGCCCTGCAAAAGCAATATAACCGACTCAATGTGACTGCAAGTTACGTTTTTTAAAGTGATGTTTCCGCCTGAAATACACGCCGCAAACATCATTGTTGCCGCAACAATCCGGTCGGGCATAATTCTTTTTTTAACAGATTTTAAAGAAGCAACGCCTTCTATTTTTATTTTGTTACTGCCTGCTCCCGAAATTTTAGCGCCCATGCTGTTAAGAAAATTCTGCAAATCGGATATTTCGGGTTCACGAGCCGCATTTATTATTGTTGTCGTGCCCTTTTGCTTACAGGCAAGAAGCATAATATTTTCCGTTGCGCCGACAGAAGGAAAGTCGAGCGCAACCTTGCATGCCTTAAAATGCGAAGAATCGCAGGATATGTAGCCGCCCTGCTCTTTTATGCGCACTCCGAGTTTTTTAAAGGCTTTAAGGTGCATATCAATAGGTCTTGCACCGAGTTCACAGCCCCCCGGATAGCCGCAGACAGCTTTTCCGCCTACTGCAAGCATTGCTCCGAGAAAAATAAAAGAAGAACGCATTTTGTTCATAAGTTCGAGCGGTATTTCAAAGTTATTTATATCGGATGAGTCTATAACAGCCGTGGTTTCATCTCTGAAAACCTTACATCCGAGCCTTTTAAGTATTTCAACCGAAATGTCAACATCGCTTATACGGGGACAGTCTAAAAGCACGGTTTCGGAAAGATTGAGAAGTGAAGCCGCCATAATCGGCAATACGGAGTTTTTCGCACCGCCTATACGGATTTCTCCGCTCAAGTAATTTCCTCCGTTAATTATGTACGCACTCATATAACAAATAAACCTCCAAACAGCATTATATCGTAAAAAACCGACTGCAAAGGCAAAAGCCTTGCAGATTACTCTGATATTATATTATGCCGTTTTCTTGGGCTATGTTACTTTGTTATAAGAGCCTCACACTCTTTATATATAAGGTCGAGCGCATCTTTTTTGGACATTTCTTTGGCGTGCATCGACATATTTTCAAGCTTTTCACGGTCATAAATAAGTTCTGAAACCTTATCTTTAAGAGTGTTTTTTTCAAGGTCTCTTTCGCATATTACAACCGCCGCACCACGGGCTTCAAGCGCGCGGGCGTTTATTTCCTGATGATTTTCCGCCACATTCGGTGAGGGGATCAGTATAGAAGGAGTGCCTGCCGTACACAGCTCCGTGAGAGTTATTGCTCCCGAACGTGAAATAACAAGGTCTGCCGCAGAAAGAACCTCATCCATATTGTAAATATACGGCTCCACACGGACATTGCTCGGTAAACTGCTTATCTTGCTTTTTATTTCGTCATATTCTCTGTTTCCGGTTGCCCATATAAGCTGAATATCATCGGGAATTGTCTTTATAAATTCAAGCATACGGGCATTTATTGTCCCTGCGCCGAGACTGCCGCCTACTGCCACAAGGAGAGGTCTTTCGTCAATGTTAAGGGCAAGTCTTGCGCTTTGTTTTGATACAGTTAAAAGTGAAGGACGGACAGGGTTACCCGTATATACAATTTTGTTTGCTTTTTTAAAATACTTTTCAGCTTCTTCAAAGCTTATACATACCGTATTAACCTTGCGGGAAAGAAGCTTGTTTGTTACGCCTGGGAATACATTTTGTTCGTGAATAAGGGTAGGGATTTTTTCAAGGGCGGCCTGCGCAACAACAGGACCGCTTACATAGCCGCCGCAGCCAATAGCAAGGTCGGGCGAAAAATCTTTTATGATTTTTCTTGCGGAAAACATACTTTTAAGAGCCTTTCCGACAACAACAATATTTTCAGCCGTAAGCTTTCTTTTAAAGCCGACGGTTTCAATATATTTTATGTCAAAGCCTTCACGGGGAACGAGCTTTCCTTCAAGCCCACGCTTTGTTCCCACAAACAATATTTCGCAGTCGGGCATATGAGCACGACATTCTTTTGCGATTGCAATTGCGGGATTTATATGGCCGCCTGTACCGCCGGCGGCAAGTAAAATTCGCATTTTTTTCATCCCTTTTTAAAGCTGATTTGGTCTTTTTTTAACGGACTGCCTTGAAATATTTAACAGCAGACCCATACCTGCAAGGGTAAAGAGCAGATTTGTTCCGCCTGCGCTGAAAAACGGAAGCGGCATACCTGTAACGGGACCCATTGCGGTTACAACAAATATGTTAATTACAAACTGTGCCATTATAAGAGTTGTAAGACCCATTGCTATAAGCTTGCCGAGCTTATCGGGGGCTTCGGAAGCTACTTTTATTGCACGGAACATAAAGAACATAAACAGGAATATTACGCCAAGCGCACCTATAAAGCCAAGCTCCTCACAGATTATCGAGAAAATAAAGTCGTTTTGCGGTTCGGGAATATAGGTTATTTTTTGCTGACTTCTGCCAAGCCCAAGTCCGAAAATTCCGCCGGAACCTATTGCGTAAAGCGACTGAACTGCCTGATAGCCTGAGTCTTTCGGGTCTTTAAACGGGTCAAAAGCCATTAAGATACGCTGTCTGCTATATTCGTCGTGGAGCGCCCAAGCAACTACTGCGGCTACACCGACAGGTGCCATCATAAGGTAATATTTTATGTTTGCACCGCCAATAAAGCTTATGGCAATAACAAGAATTGCAAAAACAATTGACGCACTTTTGTGCCTTTCAAAAAGGAGCGGTATAACCGAAAAGACGATTATTCCGAGATATAAACCCACGCCGCTGCCAAAGCGGTTGAGAGCGTCACGGCTTTGCCGTGAACAAACATAAGCCACAAGCACAATTAGGATAATTTTTGCAGGCTCTGAGGGCTGAATACTTATTCCGCCAACATCAATCCAACGGTTTGCACCGTTTCGGCTGTCACCGATAAATGCCGCAAGCAGCATTGCAAACCAGGCGGCGCTGTAACCGAGAAGAATTATTGCCGGAGACGCAATGCGGTGATAATCTATTAAAGATATAACGTACATTGCGATAAATCCGAGAATGGCGACAAAAAGCTGTTTTCGGAGGAAATACAAGCTGTCGTCATATCGGTATAAGGCATTAACCGAACTTGCGCTGCCGACCATAACAAGCCCAAACAGAACCATTATAACTATAATCGAAAGCAGTTCAACATCGAGAGGCAATGATTGTTTTAGTTTTATACGCTTTTTTTTAGCCATATCAGTAAACCGTGCCCTTCCGCCCGAAAAAGAAAATCGGGCAAACTATTTCAAAAATACCAGTAAACCGCCGTATGCAATTATGCAAAGAAGCAGTGATACAAGGGTAAAAATAATCACAATTTTTTGCTCTTTAAAACCGCACATTTCAAAATGATGGTGTATAGGTGCCATTTTAAAAACACGCTTTTTGGTAAGCTTATATACGGCAACCTGAATTATTACCGAAAGCGTTTAAATAACAAACATTCCGCCTGCAATCACAAGAAACAGGGGAGTGCCGGTAAGAAGTGCCATTCCAGCAAGCGCACCGCCGAGGAAGAGCGAGCCGGTATCACCCATAAAAATTTTTGCAGGGTATTTGTTAAATATAAGAAATGCTGCCGTGCCGCCGACAAGAGCGCTTCCGAAAACAGCAGTCGGATATGCCCTTAAAAGGAAAGCGGCAAATACAAAAAAGATTGAAACAACAATTGTTATGCTTGAAGCAAGTCCGTCAAGTCCGTCCGTAAGGTTTACGGCATTAACCGTGCTTATTGCCGCAAGCACGCAAAGAGGTAAATACCACACGCCTATGTTTACGCTTATGCCCGTAAACGGAATTATCAAATTCATACCCATAAGCTTATCTCTCAAAACCCAAACAAAAAGCACCGATGCAACAATTTGAAGAGCGAGTTTTTGCTTTTCGGTAAGGCCGAGGTTTCTTTTGAGTTTAACTTTTATAAAGTCGTCAACAAAGCCTACAACGCCAAAGGATACGCTTAAAAAGATGAGCATTATGGTCTCTATGCTTTCTCTTGACACGATTACCGCAGAAACCGAGCAAGCGATAATAAAAATCATACCGCCCATAGTGGGAGTTCCCGATTTTTTGCCATGCCAGGAAGGACCTTCATCACGGATTTCCTGCCCGAATTTCAGCCTGTGAAAAAAGCGTATAAATGGCGGAGCTATAATAATACCGATAACAAGTGCAGCAAAAAACGAGATTATTAGCTTTAGTATAATATCATTCAAGGTTGTTCCCCCTGTTTTCAAAGAATTTTTTTACAATTTCCGTTTCGGAAAAAGGGACTTTGTCATTGCCTATCAGCTGATAGGTTTCATGTCCTTTGCCTGCAAGAAGCACGGTATCGTCCTTTTTTGCCTCTTTAAGAGCGGTGATTATAGCCGTTTCTCTGTCATATATTACAGAGTATTGACAATTTGTGTCTTTTATGCCGCTTTCAACCTGTGAGCAGATTTTTGTCAGGTCCTCGTTTATGGGGTTATCGGCGGTTATATATGCAATATCGGCATATTTACCGACGATTTCTCCCATTTCGGGGCGTTTTACTGCGTCACGTTCACCTGCCGCACCGAAAACACAAATAATTCTTCCCGGCGCAAAGCGTTTAACCGTATCGAGTATATTTAAAAGTCCGTCGGGTGTATGCGCATAGTCAATTATAACCTTAAAATCAGCAGGGATTTTAAGAACTTCACAGCGTCCTTTTGCGCCGTGAGTTTGTGAAAGTCCGAGAACTATGTCATTTTCATTTATGCCAAGGGCTTTACACACGCATATTGCCGCAAGCGCATTATATACCGAAAAATTGCCGGGAATATTAAGCGTATAATGAGCGCCGCAAAGGTCAAATTCAACGGAAGCGGGGTTAAGTATAATATTTTCCGCTTTATTATCCGAGGATTTGTTTACGGAATAGGTAACAAGCCGTCTATGCTCTTTTTCCAGTAGCTTTTCGCCCCATGGGTCGTCGGCGTTTACAATACTTACACCGCACATATCAAAAAGCTTTGCTTTTGCCGCAAAATAGTTTTCCATAGTGCCGTGAAAATCAAGATGGTCGTGGGTGAGGTTTGTAAATGCCCCGGCGGCAAAGTCAATCCCATACACTCTGTAAAGCTCCAGCGAGTGAGATGACACCTCCATAACGCAGTACTCCGCACCCATATCTATCATATCCGAAAAAAGCTTGCCAAGCTCGTGGGCTTCGGGAGTTGTACGCATTGCAGGGATTTTTGTGTTTCCGACAATTGTTTCGGTTGTTCCGATTAACCCAACAACCTTTCCGGCTGCTTCAAGAATACTTTTTATAAGATAGCAAACGGTGGTTTTGCCGTTTGTTCCCGTTACACCTATTATTTTAAGCCTTGCGGATGGGTTTTTGTAAACCGCTTTTGACGCCTGCGCAAGAGCAAGCCTTGTATTTTGTGTGTATATAACAGGAACACTTATGTTTTTAAGGCGTTTTGAAGCTATTATGCATGAAGCGCCCGCTTTTTCCGCCATTTCGGCATATTTGTGTCCGTCTGTTTTGTAGCCGTCAATACAAACAAATATGTCGCCCGGTTTAACAGCAAGTGAGTTGTTTGTGATTTCTGCGGTTTCAATATCTGCATATGACTCACACGAAATATAGTCTATATTTTTTAAAAGCTCTTTTAGTTTCAAAAAACTTACCTCCGCACATTATTGCTCACCGAAGTTTACTGTAACCCGGCTGTCCCTCTTTACAACCGTTCCTGCGGCAGGCTCCTGACTAAGCGAAATAATACTGCTTCCGCTTGCACTTCCTGTTGCGTTAAGCTGAAGACCTGCTTCCGCAAGGAGCGCATTCACTTCGTCTGCGGCCTTGCCTATAACGTCGGGAACTGTTGTTTCCTGAGATATTTCTTCGTGACTGCCGAGATTTATTGTTATGTATGAGTTGTTTCTTACATGAGTGCCTGCGGCAGGCTCTTGAGATATAACTGTGTCGCCTTTGCCGCGCATACTGTATTTAAGACTGAAAGATTCGGCGATTCTTATTGCGTCTTCTGCTGATTTTCCGACAACATCGGGAATAACCGTGTCATCCGATGAGCTGATGCTGTCCGCACCGTTTGGCTGAACATTGTAATACTGCAAAATTTGTTTCATAATACTGCTTGCAACAGGCGCAGCGGTCTGTCCGCCGTAATAACTTGCGCCCCTTGGGTCGTCAATTATAACAAGGCAAAGCACCTGTGGGTCGTTTATCGGTGCAACGCTACAATATGAGCCTATATACTGGTTGCTTCCACGGGGAAGCTTTTCACTGGTTCCGCTCTTTCCGCCGATGTCGTAGCCGTCAACTTTTGCAAGACTGCCCGACTGAACAAGAGTTGTTTGCATAATGTAGCGCATTGTATCCGAGGTTTCCTTTGAAATAACCTGTCGTATTCTTGTCGGCGTTGTGGATTTTATCACGTTTCCGTTTGAATCTAAAATTTCTTTAACAACGTGGGGCTTGTAAAGGTAGCCGCCGTTTACAAGCGCTCCTACAGCCGTTGCCATTTGAAGCGGCGTTACAGTGAAGCCCTGTCCGAAGGAAGAGGTTGCAAGCTCTGTTTCGTTATATGTGCTGTACGGCCAGAAAGAACCTATTGCTTCTCCGGGAAGGTCAAAGTCCGTGGTTTCTCTGAAACCGAAGGCTTTGAAATATTTGAACATTCTGTCTTTGCCTATTTTTGCCGCAACCTGCATATATACCGGGTTGCATGAGTCAACAGTACCTTTTAAAAGGTTACTTGCTCCGTGTCCGGCAGTATGGAAACAGCTTATTTTCTGTCCGCCGACAATTAGATAACCGGGGCAGAAATATGGGTCTGTGAGATTTGTAACCTTTTCTTCAAGAGCAATAGAGCAGGTTATCAGCTTAAATACCGAGCCGGGCTCATATGTATCAACAACCACCTTGTTTCTCCAGCGTTCCTGAAGTTCTTCAAGAGTTGCAGAAGCGTCTTCGGCAGTAGAAATCTGTCTCGGAGCATTAAGGTCAAATGTAGGTCTTGTTGCCATTGCAAGCACTTCACCTGTGTTTGGGTTGGTAACAAGTACGCAGGCTCCGCCCAGTGCTTTGTATTCCACATAAGCATCATCAAGCGCTTTTTCAACAAAATACTGAATATTTGAGTCAATAGTAAGAATTACATCATCGCCGTCTGTGGCGTTGTAATATTTTTCGTAGTCAGAGGGGAGAGTGCCGTTGGATTTTGACGAGGTGACAATTTTACCCGAATTGCCTTTAAGATACTTGTCGTAAACGGCTTCAATTCCTTCAAGACCCTGGTTATCCGCACCGGTAAAGCCAATAACGTGCGAAGCAAGCGAACCGCCGGGATAAAATCTCTTGCTGTCCTCAACAAGTGAAATTCCGCCGAGATTATGACCTTTCAGCTCCTCTTTTGAAAGTTTTTTGCCGTTTTCGTCTTTGCCGGTTATATATTTTCTTATTTCTTTGGATTTTTCGGCGTCAATTTTTTTTGCAACCCATTCAAAACTGCTGTTTCTTGTAACGATTTCCTTTATTTCGGCTTCGTCCATTTCAAGAATAGGGGCAAGCGTTGAGGCGATTTCGTCAGCATTTTTAGCGTTTTTAATTATGTTTGGGTCTGCTACAACCGTATCAACAGTTGCACTTATAGCAAGTTCTTTTCCGTTGCGGTCGTAAATAGTACCCCTTTTTGGAGTTATTTCTTTTTCTCTGGTTTGCTGGTCGAGTGCCATTGACTTAAATTCGCTTCCGCGAACGATTTGAATATAAAAAATACGTGCACAAATCACTAAAATTAATATTAAAAACACAAACGCAAATACAAGTATTCTGTTGCGCATAGATGTACCCGTTTTATCTCTGCTCATGAAAATCCCCCTATTTTTTAAGCAAAAATCCTATAACCTCAAAAAAGGCAAGGCCGTTTTGAGGGCTTACCTTTATTTTTGTTCTAAGCGTAAAATTTGCCCCAATATAATATATAAGCGGTTGAGGCAAAATATATTCTGTTTATTCTGCTAAAAATGCAGATTGTTAATTGCCTGCGACATATGCCGTATCTTCTTTTTGCACATCGACATAAATTATCTGATTGTTTGCAGGCTTGTTCATACCAAGTCTTGTTTTTGCCGCATACTCAATTTCTTCAAGCGTCATTGAGCTTTCGAGCATTACGGCTTTTTGGTCGTTTGCGGATTTCAGCTTGTCGTATTCGGTCTGCGCTTTTGTAACCTGCCTGTCAAGCTCGTTTATTGTCATATATCTGGAAACGACAACAATGGCAAGTACGAATGCAATAAGCGTACAAAATGTATAAAGTTTTTTTTCAGCCCTTCTTGAAGAGGCTTTGCGTTTTATATATTCCTCATTTAAGCGTCTGACTTCGTCCTCATTGGTTTCAAGACGTCTCGCAAGATTATCAGCCATTTTTTTCGCTTCCTTCCGTTATATTTTTTTTATTGCACGAAGCTTTGCACTTTTGCTTCGTGGGTTATATACTGTTTCTGACGGCAATGCAGTTACAGGTTTTTTTGTAAGAACAATGCCTTTTGGCTTGTTTCCGCATACACAAACGGGAAAGCTCGGCGGGCAGGTGCAGCCGGTCGAAAAACCTTTAAAAAGCTGCTTGACTATTCTGTCCTCAAGAGAGTGAAAGGTTATTACGGCAAGTACGCCGTCCGGTGCAAGGACATCAAAAAAGTCACTGACTGCCCTTTCAAGCTTTTCTATTTCGCTGTTGACTTCAATTCTGATTGCCTGAAAAGTTCTTTTCGAGGGGTGACCGCCGCCTGCTCTTGCAGAAGCAGGAATAGCGGCTTTTATAATATCGTTAAGTTCAAAAGTTGTTTCTATCGGCTTTTTTTTGCGATAGTTTACAATAAACTGCGAAATGCGTGCCGCCCAGTGTTCTTCGCCATAATCTTTTATTACACGGGTAAGCTCGCTTTCGCTGTACGAGTTTACAAGTTCATATGCGCTGAGCTTGTCCTCACGATTCATTCGCATATCGAGCGGAGCATCATGCATATATGAAAAGCCTCGCTCAGGATTATCAAGCTGGTACGACGATACACCAAGGTCAAGGAGCGCCCCGTCAATTTTTTCAATACTTAAAGAGGACAAAATATTTTTTATGTTAGCGTAGTTATCATGAACATATGTAACATTCGCCTTGAAGCTGTCCAGCCTTTTCTTTGCGGCGTCAAGAGCCTCACAGTCACGGTCAATTCCGATAAGCCTTCCGCCGTGCAGTCTTTCGCATATACCTGCGCTGTGACCGCCGCCGCCGAGAGTTCCGTCAACATATATCCCGTCGGGCTTTATATCAAGCAGCCGCATACAGTCATCGAACATTATGGATATATGTTTAAACTCCATGGCTTATCTCCGTTCTTTAAAGTGTAAGAAAATCTATGTTTTCGGCAATGGATTCGGGTGAAGCGTCGGGTTTCTCGTCATATCTGCCAAGCTCTGATGCTGCCCAAATTTCTATCTTGTTTCCTATGCCGACAAGACGAATTTCGCCGTCTATTTTTGCAAATTCACGAAGGTCCGGGGGAATAAGAATACGGCCTTGCTTGTCAAGCTCACAGTCCTTTGCGCCACCGATGAAGAAACGTTTAAGTTTACGCTCACCTTCACGGATATCCGAAAGCCTTGAAAGATTACCGAGAACCTCTGTCCAAACAGGCTTGCTGTAAAGCCAAAGGCAACCGTCAAGTCCGTGGGTTATGGTGCATACCCCGTCGTTGTCAAAAACTTCACGGAATTTGGCAGGAATTATAAAACGTCCTTTTTCGTCAAGCTTCGGAGTATATGTACCCGAAAAATCTTGTAAAACATAGCTCTGTCCGCTGTTTTTTTCAACTGCTTCTTCTGTATTTGTTATGATTTCGTCTGACGTCAATATTCCCACCTCCTTAAAAACACCACAAAACTTTATTTAAAAACCACTTTTCACCACTTTACTTATATTTTACTACAAAAATATTACAATTGCAATAGTTTTTTCAAAAAAAATTAAACTTTTTTTAAATTTTTGTTTCAAAAATACAAGATAATTGAATTAATAACGAAAAAAAGAGACAAGTACAACCAAAATGAAAAAAGTGCAGTAAAAAATACTGCACTTTGTAAAAAATTGTAGATTTTTAAAAATAATTCAGCGTGTTCTTGGTTGCTGAACGGGAGGTACGGGTGCGTCCGACAGAAGTGAAACTCTTGCAAAGATTTTCACAAGGTTTCGGCATACATCAATATCGGTGTCGCTGCCAAGGCTGACTGTGAGAGAACTGCAATCGGACGGAATATCTCCGCCCAAAAAGGTTACGCTGCCGTACCCTGTAGCAGACTTTCTTTTGCCACATTTATTAAGGTATCTTACCCGTATTCCGTAGCATGCCCGTACCGCCGTGGTATCGTCTATGGTAATTACACGCATGCCGTTATTGAAAAGCATAATATCAAGCAGATTTTCCATATTGGGAATATTAAAGGTATCGCTTATATATTTGTAAGCAATTTCATCCATGATTATCAATCCTTTCATAAAATCTACTATATAATATGCAGGATACTTACAAATGTTGAAAAAAACACCTGCTTTTGCAGGTGTTTCAACTAAACTAATCTTTTTTGTTTTCTTTAAGACTTATTACAACTCGTCTGTTTGGTTCTTCGCCTGTCGAATAGGTATAAACAAAACAAGTCTGTTGGACTGAAGTGCGGAATGAATAATCCTTCTTTCGTTGGGATTCATAGGCTCAAGAGTTACCTCGTTCTTTGTGCGTATAACCTGACTTGCAAGGCGTTTTGCCAACTTGCGAAGTGTGTCCTGACGTTTGCTCTTGTAGTTTTCGGTATCAACAACAACCTTTGTGTAATCGCTTGTGTATTTGTTTACGGCAAGGCTTGTGAGATACTGGAGCGCATCAAGTGTTTCGCCACGTCTGCCGATTAGAATACCCATATTATCGCCGAGAAGATTTATCGTGATGTTACCGTCCTCGGTAGTTATATCATAGTTGACGTCAAGACCCATAGGTCCTACAATTCCGTCAATAAATCTTGTTGCGATTTTTTCTATATTAACTTTTGCAGTTGCTTTTACAATAGCATCTCTGCCGCCGAGTCCGAGAAAACCACGGCTTCCTTCGTCAATAACTTCAATTTCAAGATCTTCTTTATCAACGCCGAGTTCTTCGGCGCAAAGATTAACTGCTTCTTCAAGAGTCTTGGCGCTTTTCTCTAAGCTTCTTTCTGACTTCTTCGATGTCATCAGATTTTCCTCCTTTAACAGATGTTTTCATTTTTGGTACAATATATTTGTTGGTTACAAAGGTAAGG